>NZ_VJZZ01000006.1:300000-398188 GCF_009659535.1 Aggregicoccus sp. 17bor-14 | reverse complement strand
GCAGCAGCAGCAGCTCGGGCCATGACGTGTGCCTCCTCAGGGATGCAACACGCCAGCCCTCTCGCCTACCTCCCGGGCGCACACCCCGTGCGAGCCCTTCTGCATCTCGCGCAGTCCAACTAGCCGTGTCCTCCCTCTCCCTCTGGGAGAGGGTCGGGGTGAGGGACGTGGGGCTGCGAGCCCGCGTCCCTCCCCGCACAACTCCGGCCCCCAGGGCAGCACAGTGTCCGCTGCCCTCCGCCCGAGCCCTCGAGCCACCCGACTTCTGAACAGCCGCCCGCCGCTGGGCTTCCTTCCCGTGGGGTGAATTCCCACCCTGGCGTGCGGTTCGGGGAACGGGAAGGACGGGCGGGCCATGGTTCGTGCGGCACTCGCAGTGGCGGCGGCAGTGGCAGTTCTCGGTGGCTGCGGAGGCGCGCCTCAGAGCGCGGGCTGGGAGCAGCCCCCTGAAGCGCCTCCAGCAGCCCCCGCCGAGACCCCTCCCGACACCACGCCTGCCTCGACGCCGAAGCCTGCCTCCGAGTGGCTCATCACCGTGCCTGGCGCGGAGCACACGGACTTCTTCGCAGCCGCTGCTCCCGATGGTGGCGCTGTCGCGGAGCTGCGCAGCATCCTGGGCTCCGAGTCGAAGGCGAGCGTGCGCCGCTACGACCCGGAGGGCGCGCTCGCGTGGTCGCTCGACCTCCCTGCCCGGGAGGATGGCTCGGACGCTCCCGCGGTGACCGCGTCAGGCGAGGCGCTCGTCTGGCCCCAGTCGGGTGCGCGCATCCATCGCGTCAGTCCCCGCGGGGAGCTGGTCGCGAGCCTCTCCCTGCCGCGCCTCGTCTCCATCTGGCGCGATGGCGTCGTCGCCTCTCCGCTAGGCACCGCGCTCGTGCTGCCCGAGTTCAGCACGGCCTCCCTGCTCGGCCAGGTCATCGATGCGCAGGGGCACGTGGTGCAGGAGCTCCAAGGTAGCTCCGGGTCTTCCATCCGGGCAGGCGCCTTCGATGAGCGAGGCAACGCGGTGCTCTACGTGGAGCGGGGACCGGTGCGCCTCGGTGCGCGCCAGCTGGTTGGGACGGGCCGCCACCTGCTGAAGCTCAGCCCCTCGGGTGAGCTGCTGTGGAGCACGCCGGTGCTGCCGGAGGCCGAGATCGTCGATGTCGTGCGCTTGGTGCTCGACGGCAGCGGAGGCGTGTACCTGCTCGGAAGCCTGCATGGCCGCGCACACTGGGGAAGCAGCGAGCTCACGTACGAGCAGATGGGCCCGACCGGCCAGTCCGTCGTCGCCGCGTTTGCGCTGGCCGCGACCGCCGCGGGGGCGCCCCGGTGGGCACAGTTCGTTCCCGCCTATGGGCGCATCGCCGCGGGTCTTCCCGGCGGGGGCCTCGCGCTGCTGCGCGGCACCGCCTGCGGAGGCAGCCACCTGCTGGTCCTCGACGCAAGTGGCAATCTGCAGGCCGAGCAGCCCCTCGCGGATGCGCGCTGTGGCGCCGAGCCGGGTAACGTCAACCCCTCCTCGCTCGCTGCGACGAGTGACGGAGCGCTCCTCGTCGCGGGTTCGTACTCGGGCGTCGTCTACTTCGGCACGCGCCGCGTGGAGTCACCTGCGGTGGGTGGCTGGCCGATGTCTGATGCCTTCCTGATGAAGGTCGTCGTGGGGAAGCACGATTAGGCCGTAGCCCAGCAACAACTGCAGAGAGGGTAGGACGCCCTCTCTGCAGAACGTTACGATTTACGGTGAACTGCAAGTCTTCTGCGACACGCACGGATCGAGCACCTTAAGGTGCGCCGCGAAGTTGATGACGGTCGCGTCCTCGTCGGTAGCGTGGTTGTCTGGGAACACGCGTTCCTGAAGACGCCCCAAGTAGCGGTCGTCCCCGGTGCCCTCAACACCGTCTTCCCCCCAGTACAACCGCCAGCCGAGGTTCCTGCCGGTGTCGTACCAGCGGCGCACGCCTGAAGGGGTTGAATAGTATTGGTAGCCGGACTCCACCTCGAAGCCCCAAGAACCTGCGGTGTCACCTACGAAGGCGCCGTACTGATTTAGGGCCTTGAGGATCGTCCGCTTCCACGCCGGCAACGGGGAGTTGTCACTCGGGCGACGCAGGGCATCGATCTGCGCGGCGGTCAGATCATAGAAGATATGCGCACCCATGGCAGGTGCGTTCGGTGCATAGGGCCGATAGTCCACGTCGCCAGGCTTCTCCGGGGGGGTCGAGCACCACCGTCCCTTCGCCGCAGCCGGGAAAACGACGCCACGACGCTCGGTGGAAGCCGCGAGCCGGGCTGGTCCATCGAAATCATTGTGACAGGGGATGTCCATCATGAGCGCGTGGTTGATTTGCCCCGCCTCGAGTTCCTCGACACGGATACGCCCTAAGGTATTGGCGAACCACGCGGCAGTTCCCGCGCGCGCATTATGCAGCCCGTTATTGGTGAGTGGGATCCGATTCGCGTAGCTCACCGTGATTACGCCGTCCGTCTGCGGAAGTGTGGTGGGCTGAGGCGACTGCTGGGGCGCTTGCACCTGCCAGATGTCCCACTCGTAGCGAGGATTAGCCGATGGAGGATCAATCACGGTCAGGTGCGCATCCGGCCTGGCCACGCCGCGAGTGATGTCCGCGATCAACTTCCCGCCTTCCGGCATCGCCCATTTGGGAATGTGCACCGGCTGGTCATTGACTGGGCATGACCCGTCCAACGCCCCGCCCTCGAAATCATTGGCGCACTTGATGGTGTATGTGGGGTCTGTCACTTGCGCGTAGTACGTGGGCTCACCTGCATGACCGTCGAGCCGACCAAGGATCTCCTGCGGATTTCCCCATTGCGTCAGCACGGTCTGGAGACGGCTCGACTTGGTAGCATCGACGTGATTCGTCTTGGCGGTATCGGGAATCGGCTGATTGAAAGGGTTGCCGTCGTTGAGGAAGGGGCGCCAGCACGCTGCCGGGAATGCGTCAGGACCGTTTGAATTGAACGTCATGGTCGCCGGCGTCGGACTGCAGGTCGGCGGCTCCGCGCTACAGGTTTCCGACGGCTGATAGAAGGTACCGTCCGGCTTGCTCGCAAAACACCCGACATAAGCGGGGTCTGGCGATCCCTGGCAGATGGACATCCCAACGATCGGCGTGACGGTCAGTTGGCCATTGGGGTATGTGCATTCCTGAGTATTGCAATCTTTGTAAGCAGGAACGGCGTAACACGCGCCCCAAACGCCCGCGGTGCAAGTCTGCGTCGCAACGCAGCGAGAGTCGCCGCAAGACTGCGTCAATGGGCCAGAATAGCCATACTGCTGATTGTCGACAAAACCGTCAAAATCATCATCTCTCCCGTTACAGGTTTCAGGAGCCGGAGCGGGCGTGCAGTCACCCCAAAACGTGTACCGCCTGTTCCGAGTGTCATAGTCCTCCACACAAGTCTGAGTTCCCGAAGCACCATTGGCAGTGGTGCATGCTCTCTGGGCGTCTGTCGTGCAAACAATTGCTGCTGAAGCGGGCTCGGCCAATATCGCCGCAGACAGTAGAGAGAAGGCTAAAGCGAGTCGGGATGAAGTCTTCACTGCACCTCCGGGGGTTAGGGGAGATGCGAAGATCTACTGCTTTCCAGCTCTGCTCGAACTCGAGTGCAGGCTTCACTGTGAGTAAAGGCACAGTGTTCCGTTTATTACGTTGTTGCGCTTTAGCTGAGACAGGCGATGCGCGATTGCGCCGTCACGCGGGACCGACGGGTGTTAGCAAGCCACCCCTGCTAACAGCCACTCACGAAGCGCTGCGCGCAGCCATCAGCGCGCGCCGGTCCACCTTGCCCGCGGCGGTGCGCGGTAGCGCGGGCAGCAGCTGCAGCGAGCGCGGCCACTTGTAGCGCGCGAGCCTTCCCTCACAGACGCGGTGCAGCAGCTCCAGCGTGAGGGGCGCACAGCCCGGGCGCGCCACGACGAGCGCATGCGGCACCTCACCCCAGGTGCTGTCCGGCGCGCCGATGACGGCCACTTCCGCCACGGCGGCATGGCCCGAGAGCACGCTCTCCACCTCGGAGGGGTACACGTTCTCGCCGCCGGAGAGGATGACCTCCTTCAGCCGGCCGACAATGCGGAAGTGCCCGTCCGCGTCGCGCTCGGCGAGGTCCCCGGTGCGCAACCAGCCGTCGTCGAAGGCGCGCGCCGTCTCCTCGGGGCAGTTCCAGTAACCCGCGCAAACGTGCGCCCCGCGCAGCAGCAGCTCGCCCTGCGCGCCCTCCCCGTCCAGCCGCGCCTCCACGCCGGAGACCGGCACGCCCACCGCGCCCGGCTTGCGGCGCACCTGCTCGGGCGGGAGCCAGAAGTTGTTGGGCCCCGCCTCGGTGAGGCCGTAGCCGGTGCGGAAGTCCACGCCGCGCGCGAAGAAGCGCTCGAACACGGGCGGCGGGCACGGCGCGCCGCCGCTGATGACGAGCTTGAGGCGCGCGAAGTCCACCTGCTCGAAGCGGGGGTGGCGCTGCATCTCGAGGAACATGGTGGGCACGCCGAAGAGCAGGCTCACGGCGCCGCGCTGCACCTGGTCGAAGACCTGCTCCACGTCGAAGCCGCGGCACACCACCGAGGCCCCGCCCGCGTACACCAGCGGCGTGGTGAAGACGTTGAGCCCGCCGGTGTGGAAGAGCGGCGCGTTGAGCAGCGCCACGTCGCTCGCGTCCAGCCCCCAGCTCGCCACGGTGTTCTGTGCGTTGGCCTGCATGGAGCCGTGGGTGAGCACCGCCTGCTTCGGGCTGCCGGTGGAGCCGCCCGTGCCGCACAGCACCCAGGGGTCGCCGCAGTCCAGCGCGAGCGCGGGGAGCTCCGCGTCCGGGTGCGCCTCGCGCGCGGCGAAGGGCAGGTCCTCGAGAAGGTCCAGGGCCACGTAGTGCGGGAGCACGCCCGGCACCATCCGGCGCAGCGCCTGCGCCGTGGGGCGCAGCTCGGGGCCGTAGACGAGCGCGCGCGGGGCCGCGTCCGACACGAGCAGCGCGAGCTCCGGCGCGCTCAGGCGCCAGTTGAGCGGCTGGAAGATGGCGCCCAGCTTCGCGCAGGCGAAGAGCAGGTCCAGCAGCTCGGTGCAGTTGTGGGCGAGCGCCGCCACGCGCTCGCCGTGGGTGATGCCGAGCGAGTCGCGCAGGAAGTGGGCGGTGCGGTTCACCCGCGCGTTCCACGCGCCGTAGCTCAGGCGCTGCCCACCGCGCGCGGCGTCCACGAGCGCGAGCGCCTCGGGGTCGGCCTCCGCGCGCCGCAGCAGCCAGTCGCTCTCGATGGGCATCGCCAGGCCTCCCTACCGCGACGCGCCCAGTCCCTCCAGGAAGCGCCGCAGGGCGGCATTGTACTGCTCCGGGCAGTCCAGCTGCACGGAGTGTCCGCACCCGGCGAGCTCCACCATCGTGCTTCCCCGGATTCCCGCTTGTCCGTAGGCCATCACGTCGCGCGCGTAGCCGCCGTGCATGAAGGGGTTGGGGATGAGCTTGTCGTCCCCGCCGAAGAGGATGGTGGTGGGCACCTGGATGCGCGAGAGGCTGTCGCGCACGAAGTCGTCGTGCACCAGGCCGTCCACGCTGCGCACCTGCGCGTAGGCGTACGCGTCGAAGGCGGGCGTGGTGCTGAGCCGTACCCGCTCCTCGATGAGCCACTCCAGCTCCTTGCGCCAGTTCTCGAAGTTGCCCTGGCGCACCGAGCCCCAGATGGCGGACTCCGGCGTGGTCTTCACCAGCGTGGTGCTGAAGACGCGCTGGAACCAGAGCTTCTCGCGCGGGCTGAACTTCTCGAAGCCCGCGGGCGAGGTGAGCACGAGGGCCTCGAGCGCGTCCGGGTAGCGGATGGCGTAGGAGAGCGCCGTCTGCCCACCCATGGAGTGGCCGATGAGCACGGGCTTCTGCACGCCGAGGCTCTCGGCCAGCTCGTGCACCACGTCCGCCATGGCCTCCATGGTGTACGGGAAGCTCGCGGGCTTCTCGCTCTTGCCGTAGCCCGGCAGGTCCAGCGCCACCACGCGGTAGCCCTGCGCGGCGAAGGCATCCAGCTGGTAGCGCCAGAACTTGAGATAGCTGCCCAGGCCGTGCACGAAGAGCAGCGTGCGCGTGCCCTGGGGGTTGAGCTCCACGTAGGCGATGCGCGGCGGGTTCACCATGCCGTGCAGCGCGGCCGTCTTGGGCAGCGCGAGCTGCTTCACCGGCCAGGGCTTGCCGTCCAGCGAGGTGTAGGGCAGCTCCTCGAAGGAGAGCGGCGGGCGCTTCGCGTAGGAGGTGGCGCAGCCGGGGGTGGCGAGGACCGCGAGCGCGAGCAGGCCCGCGCGGCTGAGGGCTCGAGCGATGGTCATGGCTAGAACGCGTACCAGGTGAAGGTGGTGAAGAGGGCGTAGGGGTTCGCGGAGACGCGCGGCATGCCGTCGTAGAAATCGCCCTTGAACATGTAGCCGCCGTGCAGGCCCACGGTCATGAGGTAGCGGATGGTGTAGCGAAGCTCCGCGTTGATCTCGGTGCCGATGTACTTGCCGCGAGCAGACGTCGCATCCGCGAGCGCCACCGGATTCACCCCGCTCATCGCCGTGCCCACGCCCAGCTTGAGGTTGAGCTTGTTGGGGATGAAGTCGTGGGAGGCGCTCGCCAGCAGTGTCCGCAGGCCGTAGCCCTGGTTCGAGATGTCCGTGACTGCGCCCGTGTAGTTGTTCACCGTGCTGGTGAAGGGGAACAGCAGGAGCATGCCGTGGTTGAACCACACCGCCCCGGGCAGGCCGTACTCGTTGAGGGTGAACGCGCCCTTGTACTTGTCGTCGTTCAGGTCCGAGTCACCCGTGCTGAACAGGCCCTCAAGCCGCACGATGTCGTTCGCGCCGTGGCCGTAGCGGTACAGGAACTCGGCATCAGCCGACAGGCCGCTGATGTCCACGTGCTTGTTGAAGGTCGTATCGGGGTTCTGGCTCGTGAAGCGGCCGAAGTTGTACATGGCGAAGCCGCTCGCCCCGAACCGGCCCATGCGGAAGTCGATGTTGTGGTTGAAGTGCGCGCCCGCCCAGTAGACCGTGCCGTTGGGCCGCTCGATGTTGAAGCGCGGCACGCCAGTGAAGCCGCCCAGGCCTGTGGAAGAGGGACCGCTGCGCACGAGCCCCTCGTACGCGTAGGCGTCGCCCTTCGTGTCATCGCGCAGGCGCCAGAAGGACGCGCCTACGTTCGTGTTCGGCGCCAATGGGTACACGTAGTCGGCGCTGATGAGGTAGACGTACTTGAGGCGTGGATCGTCGCGCGCCGCCTTGTCCGACTGCGCGCTTCCCAGCGGCAGGAAGCTCAGCTTCGCGTGCCCCTTGTAGGAGCTGAAGACCGAGAGGCCGGTCGCATCCGAGCCGAGGAAGGTGAGCTTGTAGCCGGTCCGGGTGATGTCGTTGAGTGGCGTCCGGGTGGGGTCCTGGTAGCTGTCGTAGACGCTCTGGGTTCCGATGAGCAACGTGAGCTTGGTGGGGTCGCGGAAGGGATAGAACGCGACGTTGACGTTCTTCGTCTGGATGTTGATCTGGTCCGCGTTGAAGCCGCCGCCCTCGTTCTGCTGGACGGTGTTCGCCGACCGGCCCCAGAGGTAGTCGATCTCCATCTGCGCACGGAAGGCGGCGAGCCCATCCACGAACCAGGGCGTGTATTCGATGACGGGAATCCAGCGCTGCTCGATGTACGCGTTGGTCTTTCCGGACTCCACGCGCACGGAGCTACCGCCGACCTGCCCGATCGGACCGAGCGACACACCCTTGAGGCCTGAGGGATCACCCAACTGATTGGTAAGCGTGGCGCGGGTGAAGAAGTAGTTGATCAGCGAGAACTCGCGCGGCTGCGCGTCCTTCTCGCGCTCCTGCGCGTCCTGCCACTCCGAATAGGGAGCCGGGACGGACGGCCGCTGCGCCCACGCCGGCGCAGCGAAGCCGAGCAGGCCCAGGGCTAGCGCGAGCGCACTCCCCGACCGGAGGACATACGAACGACGTGCAGCGGCCCACTGCGACATGACGGCTCCTCGAGATGCGAGGGAAGGAGTGCGCCCAGGCGCACGGAGCGCCTGGGCGCTGAGCGCTACTGCTGGACGTAGACCTGCTGCGCGTTGCCCGTGAAGGCCGCGCCGTTCAGGGTCACCGTCTTTGAGCCGACCGCGCCGTTCACGCAGCGGTGACCCGTGGCCTGACCCGCGAAGAACAGCTCGAGGGTCATCGTCTTGCCGTCCTTGCTGAGCTTGCCACGGCCCTCCTGCCCGAAGCCGTTGTACGTGTACGTGACGTCGAAGCAGCTGCCGTCCGCGGCAACGTTCTCGACCAGCACGTTGGTCGTCGTGAACGGCGCGGCGTTCCCCGACTTGGTGGTGTTGTCGCAGATCGTGGTGCTGCCCTCGGTGCGGAAGGTGCCGAGGTCGCTGGTGACCGCGTACGTGGGGCCACCGGTGATCACCATGGTGACCTTGTTGTAGCACTGGCTGTACGAGCCGAGATTCTTGTTCTCGTCATACCCATTGGGGTGGCTCGGGATGTTGGCCCCCTCCATCAAGTAGGTCTTGCCCTCGAGATAGGTGTTGATCGCCTGGGCCGTGGTGAAGGCAGGCGTGGTGGGCTCGTTGGTGGTGCCCTCGTCGTCACCGCCACAGGCAGCGAGGCACAGCGAGCCGAGCATCAGGGCGGACAGCAGCTTGTTCTTCATTGTGGTGCTCCCTTCGACAGCGGTGGTGCGAGTGGTTCCAGAGGTGGGTTGAAGAATCTTCGGGGGGCCGCTCAGGCGGCGCCCTCCGTCCAGCGGAAGAGCGCGCTCGCCATGGCCAGGCCGCCGCCGCTCGCGCAGAAGGCGACCACGTCTCCGCGCTGCAGCTTTCCCTGCACCACGGCGTCGTCGAGCGTCATCGGGATGCAGGCGGAGCCGGTGTAGCCCCACTTGTCCATGGTGTAGTGCGCGCGCGCCATGGGCTGCTCGAGCCGCTCCATGGTGGCCTCGATGGTGCGCAGGTTGAGCTGGGTGAAGAGGAAGAGCTTCACGTCCCCGAGGCCCAGCTCCGCGCCCGCGAGCAGCTCGCGCAGCATCGCGGGCCAGCGCTCGGTGTTGAAGCTCGCGGGAAAGCGCCGCACGAACTCCACGTGGGGCCGTCCGCTCTCGGCGACGGCGTTCGCGGTGGCCGGACGGTGCGCGCCGCCGGTGTAGATGCCCAGCGCGTCGTGGTAGTCGCCGTTGGCGAGCAGCTTGGCTCCCAGGAACCCGGGCCGCTCGCTCGCGCGCAGCACCACCGCGCCCGCGCCGTCCGCGAACAGGGTGCAGGTGCGCTTGTCCTTCCAGTCCAGGAAGCGGCTCATGGCGTACGCACCCACCACCAGCACGTAGCGGTAGGCGGGGTCCGCGGCGATGCTCTTGCTCGCCACGTCCAGCGCCGTCACCCACCCGGCGCAGGCGCTGTTGAGGTCGAAGACCCCGGCGCGCCGCGCGCCCAGCTTCGCCTGCACCACGGCGCTGGTGGCGGGGCTCAGGTAGTCCGGCGTGTCGGTGGCCACGATGATGAGATCCAGCGCTTCCGGGGTGAGCCCCGCGCGCGCGAGCGCCTGACGGGCGGCGGCCACCGCGAGGTCGCTCGTGGCCTCGTCGTCCGCCATCACGTGGCGCTCGGCGATGCCCACGTGTTCGCGCAGCCACGCGTCCACGGGCTCCCCCAGCCGCCGCTCCAGCTCGGCGTTGGTGACCACGCGCTCGGGCACGTAGCGCCCGGTGCTGAGGATCTCCGCAAACCTCATCGTGCGGGCTTCCGGGTGCCGGCGCCCTTCGGGGCGCGCGGCTTCTCCGAGGGGTCCATGCCGTGCGCGAGCAGGCTCATCGCGGTCTCCAGCACCGCGTCCAGCTCGCGCCCGTTCTTCCACAGCACCCAGCGCATCCCGAGGAAGTCCGCGATGCCCATGAGGCAGTACGCGAGCGCCTCGGGGTCCATGCGGCGCACCTGGCCCTCGTCCATCGCCCGCGAGAGCCCGCGCACGTAGCCTTCCGCGAGCTTGTCGTAGTAGCGGTGGTAGGCGGCCTCGTCCACGAACTCCGCCTGGCGCACGATGCGGTAGAGCGCGCGGTGCTTGCTCGCGAACTCGAAGAAGACGCGGAAGCCCTCGCGCTCCACCTCGAGCCGGTCCGTGAGCCCCGCCACGCTCTCGGCGATGAGCCGGCGCAGCCGCGTGCCCATCTCGTCCACCAGCTCCACGTACAGGCTCTTCTTGTCCGGGAAGTAGACGTAGAAGGTGCCCAGCGCCACGTCCGCCTTGCGGGTGATGTCCGCGATGGAGGCGGCCTCGTAGCCCTTGGCGCCGAACACGGCCTCCGCCGCCTTGAGCAGCTTCTGGCGGGTACGCTGGCCGCGCGCGGTGGGCGGAGTCGCTGCGGTGGCTGAAGTTGAATCCCGATTCATATTTCAGATGAACAGAGCACTGCGCGCGGGCGCTTGTCAAAGGACTCGGCGCGCAAAATGCGCGAGGATTCGCCCCGCGCGCGGCAACGCGACGCGTCAGCCGCAGCAGGGCACTCTTCCCCGGGCAGTGGAGGCACGAGCGATGGAGCTGAAGGACCTGAAGGTGATCATCACCGGCGGTGCGCAGGGCATGGGCGCGCACTTCGCCAAGCGGCTCGCCGAGGCCGGCGCGAAGGTGGCCGTGGGGGACGTGAACGAGGCGCGGCTCGCAGAGCTGCCGGCGGGCATCCAGCGCCGCAAGCTGGACGTCTCGAAGGAGCAGGAGTGCGTGGACTTCGTGGCGTGGGCGCACGGCGCGCTCGGCGGCCTCAACGCGCTGGTGAACAACGCGGGCATCCTGCGCGACGGCCTGCTGGTGAAGAAGGACCGGGCCACCGGCGAGGTGAAGCGGCTGCCCACCGCGGACTGGGACGCGGTGATTGGCGTCAACCTCACTGGCGCCACCCTCATGGTGCGCGAGGTGGTGGCGAAGATGGTGGAGACGGGCGCGGGCCCCGGCGTGGTGGTGAACCTCTCCTCCATCGCGCGGCACGGCAACCGCGGGCAGAGCAACTACGTGTCCGCCAAGGCGGCGCTCGCGGCCAACACCTTCACCTGGGCGCGCGAGTTCGCCCCCTTCGGCATCCGCGTGGGCGCGGTGGCCCCGGGGATGATCGAGACCCCCATGACCCAGGGGATGAACCAAAAGGCCCGCGACCAGCTCGTCGCGAACATCCCGGTGGGGCGCATCGGGCTGCCCGAGGACATCTGGCGCGCGGTGAAGTTCGTCCTCGAGTGCGACTACTTCAACGGCCGCACCATCGACGTGGACGGCGGCCTCACGATGTAGCGACACTGGCCGCCCATGACCACCCGCAAGCTCGTGCGTCACCTCGTCTGGCTCGAGTCCTTCACGGCCGCCGTGGAGGCGGGGAGCCTGGAGGGTGCGGCGGAGCACCTGGGCGTGGCGCGCTCGGTGGTGAGCGAGCACCTGCGCGCGCTGGAGGACGCGCTCGCGGGTGGCGAGCCCCTCCTCGAGCGCGGGCCCGGGCGCCGGCTGCAGCTCACGTCGCGCGGGGAGCGGCTCTACGAGGGCAGCCAGACCCCGCTGCACCAGCTGGACCTCAAGCGCCTGAGAGACCTCGCGAGCACGGGCTCCACGCTGCGGCTCGCGCTCAACCCCACCCTCTCCACCGCGCTCTTCGCCGGCATCGCGAAGGACGCGGCCGCGGGGGACCTGAAGCTCGCGGTGAGCTTCGCCGGGCCCTACGAGCTGGTGCGCCAGCTGCAGTCGCGGCAGCTGGACCTCGCGCTCGCCTTCACTCCCCTGCCCCCGCACGGCGGCGTGGAGACGGCGGTGCTGCTGCAGCTGCCCTTCGTCGTGCTCGCGGCGCCGCAGAGCGCGCTCGTGGAGCGCCAGGGCGGCCGCCGGGCGGTGCGCGTGGAGGACCTGCAGGGCGAGGCCTTCGTGGACTGGCTTCGCAACGACCCCTACGGCGGCGCGAACAGCGCGCGCTTCGCCCAGCACGGCGTGAGCGTGCAGGAGGCGGCGCGCGCCGAGAGCTTCCTGCAGCTGTACGAGCTGCTGCGCGCCTACGGCGCCTGCGCCATCGCGCCGGACCTGCGCCCGATGCAGCCCTTCCCCCCGGACCTCCACGTGTGGCGGCTGCGCGAGGAGGCGCCGCAGACGGTGGAGATCGTCGCGCTGTGGCCCACCGGCGGCCCGGGC
Organism: Aggregicoccus sp. 17bor-14; assembly: GCF_009659535.1. Lineage (NCBI taxonomy): Bacteria > Pseudomonadati > Myxococcota > Myxococcia > Myxococcales > Myxococcaceae > Aggregicoccus > Aggregicoccus sp. 17bor-14. Next base: position 386,042 of record NZ_VJZZ01000006.1, on the reverse strand, counting down.
GCAGAGGCTCAGCGCATCCTCGCGGGCCTGCGCCGACGGCTCGGTGCGTCAGGCGGAAAATCGAAATAGTCTTCGGTTTTTATCGGATTCTCGTTGGCCCCTCCCGTGCCCATATTCGGGGCCTGGAGAGGAGTGTCCGACCATGACGCCGACCGAGAGGACCATCGCCCGCCTGCCTGCCCACCTGCGGCGCTACGTGGTGACGCAGGACTACGCCGGCTACACCCCGCGCGACCACGCGGTGTGGCGGCACATCCTGGGCAAGCTGCGTGGCCACCTCGGCGAGCGCGCGCACTCCGTCTACATGGAGGGCCTGGAGGCCACCGGCATCGGGCGGGAGAGCATCCCCAGCCTGGACGAGATGAACGAGCGGCTCGCGCGCCTCGGCTGGGGCGCGGTGGGCGTGCGCGGCTTCATCCCTCCCGAGGTCTTCACCGAGCTGCAGGCGCTGGGCGTGCTCGCCATCGCGGCGGACATCCGCACCCACGAGCACATCGAGTACACGCCCGCGCCGGACATCGTGCACGAGAGCGCGGGCCACGCTCCCATCATCGCGAACGCGCGCTACGCGGACTACCTCAAGCGCTGCGGCAAGGCGGGCTTCAAGGCCATCGCCACGGTCGAGGACCAGGCGGTGTTCGAGGCCATCCGCAACCTGAGCGTGGTGAAGGAGGACCCCACCGCGACCGAGGCGGAGGTGGCCCACGCCCAGGCCCGCCTCGAGGCCGCGGCGAAGAGCCGGCGCTACACGAGCGAGAGCACCCGCGCCTCGCGCCTGTACTGGTGGACGGCGGAGTACGGGCTCATCGGCGAGCTGGAGCGCCCGCGCCTCTACGGCGCCGGGCTGCTCTCGAGCATCGGCGAGGCGCAGCACTGCCTCACCCCGGCGGTGAAGAAGCTGCCGCTCAGCCTCGCGTGCGCGGACACCGAGTACGACATCACCCGGATGCAGCCGCAGCTCTTCGTGGCGCGCGACTTCGACCACCTCTTCGAGGTGCTCGCCGAGTTCGAGGCCACGCTCGCGTGGAAGCGCGGCGGGGACCACGGCCTGAAGGAGGCCTTGAACGCGCGCACGGTGAACCACCTGGTGCTCTCGGACGGGCGCGAGGTGACGGGGCGCGTGGTGGAGCTGCTCACGGGCGACGGCGAGGTCGCACCGGGGCTCGGCACGGCGCTCGCGCGGCTCGAGGGGCCGGTGATGGTGTCGCGTGGCGGCAAGGACGGGAGCAAGCCGCGCTTCATGCCGGCGCTGGTGGCCTTCGGCGGGGGCGAGCTGCCCGAGCGCGGCGCCTTCGAGCTGAGCCTGAAGAGCGGCCTGCGGCTGCAGGGCTTCGCGGTGGGCGGCGGCGAGGTGGTGGACCTGCGCGGCGAGCTGCAGGGGCGCGCGCTGCCGCTGCCCGCGGTGTGCGAGCTCTTCCTCAGCGCGGGGCTCCCCTCCGTCGCCGGTGGCCCTGCGGACCCGGGCACCTGGGACCGCTGGTTCGGCGAGCTCAACGCCTTCAGCGAGGGCGACGCCGAGGCCAAGGCGCGCGCGAAGAAGGCGAGCGCCCTGCCTCCGGCCGTGGCGGAGCTGTACCGCCAGGTGCGCACCCTGCGCGAGCAGGGCAACCCGAGCCCCTCGGCGCTGCAGCAGCTCGCACAGGCCTGCGCCAGCCACCCGGACGAGTGGCTGCTGCGCGCCGAGGTCGAGGAGCTGCAGCGGCTCGCGCGGGCCTGATCCGATTCAGGCAGGTCGCGAATCGAGGCGCGACGTTCTTGGATGTCGCGCCCTGACTCGGCGAACAAGAGCCCTCGGCCGAGTGCGCGGGCGTTGCCGCTTCACGCGCACCGTCCTCAGCACGGTGCGTTGGCTTGCCGGTGCGGGCGTCGAGGGTGGAAGGGTAACGGAGCGCCTGCGCCTTTGGCGTCGGGGCGCCGCCGGCTCGCGACGCTCAGGGGTAACGCGCTGGCGCTGCGCGCAAGAGGGCCGCCCGTTCCGGCGCACCGCCTGGAAGGAAGCTTCCTTCTGCGCTCTCCTGCGCGGCCTGCCGAGGGCGCACCTCGCGCGCAATGAAGCGTCCCTTCTCCGCGCGAGCCTCCCGCCTCCACGCCGCACTTCACTCTGCGTGCGTGCCCCCTCGGGAGCGGACGACTGCGTCGCGCAAAAACGTAAACTAGGTATTTACCTATTTGCAGCGCGCGCCGGTCCGCGCCCGGGAGGGGCGTCTCCTTTCGGGACAGGCGTCCACGCGTCGTGGACGGCTTCACCCACCTGGAGAAGCCCCGTTCCCTCCCGGCCTCTCCTTCTCGAGGCCGTGGCCCTCGCGCCACTCTCGTGTGTCCGTTGAGGACGGGAGCGTGGTGTGCCCTCCCAGGACCTACTTCTTCTCGAAGCGGAGCACGGGCACGCGCTCGCGCCGGGATGCTGCGCAGGCGTCACACGCGCACGCCGGTGCGTGGCGGTAGGCCTGCGGGTCCTCTCCCCAGGTAGCCCCCGCGGGCGCCTCGTGCTCTCCCACGTGGCCTGCGGCGCGTACACATGGCCAGCCGAAGGGCCCTCGCTCCGCGCAGCGCGGCGTCGCCCTCCAGGCTTTCCACTCGTCGGCATTCATCGGAGACTGAGGGTAGCGCGCTTCGCCTCCCCATGACCCAGCGACTCTCCGCATTGAGCGACATCGACCCGCTCTCCATCCCCCTGCCCCACGGCACGGAGGTGACGACGCGGGTGGAGCGCGTGGTGGATGGCCGCCGCATCCCGCAGGGGCTCATCGGTCGCGTGGTCCGCGCGCGGGATGGCGGCTTCGACGTGCTCATCGTCGGCGTGGGCGAGCTCTGGTTCGCGCGCGCCGAGCTCACGCCGCGCAAGGCGGGCCAGCTCGAGTTCGCCCAGCGGCGCGAGAGCTCCTGGGCCGCGCTCATCCCCTGCACGGTGCTCACCGGCACGGTGGGCAGCCGCGCGTGGGGGCTCGCGGACGAGGGCTCGGACACGGACGTGCGCGGCGCCTTTGCCCTGCCCCTGCTGTGGACGGTGGGCCTCGTGTCACCGCCCGTGGACCTGGTGAGCGCGGACGGGAGCCAGACCTTCTGGGAGACGCGCAAGCTCGTGCAGCAGGCGCTGCGCGCGGACCCGAACACGCTGGAGCTGCTCTTCGTCCCCTCGGCCGAAGCCACCGACGTCATCGGCGAGTGGCTGCTGGAGGCGCGCGACGCCTTCGTCTCCAAGCTCATGTTCGGCAGCTTCGGCCGCTATGCGCTGAGCCAGCTGAACAAGCTCTCCGCGAGCCAGCGCCTCGCGCAGCACCGCGACCTGGTGCTGGACTGGCTCGCGCAGGAGCCCTCTCCCACGTTGGACGAGGTGGCGGCCCGGCTCGCACGCATCTCCCCGCGCCAGGCGGCCTCCCCCGAGAACGCGCTGCTGCAGGCCAAGACGTACATCAAGCAGCTCTACCGCTCGCTCTCGGACCAGGGCCTCATCGAGGCCAACGACTTCGCCTCCATGCAGCGCTATGCGCGCTCGGGCGGCCGCAGGCCCGCGGACGCGAGGGAGCTGCGCCCGAAGAACGCCTACAACCTCTTGCGCCTCATCCACCTCGCCGCGGGCTGGCTGCGCGACGGCGCGCCGCAGTTCGAGGCGACGGGCGCCTTCCGCGAGCGCCTGCTGCGCATCAAGCGCGGCGAGGTGAGCCTCGACGAGGTGCTCGCCGAGGCAGAGGCCCTCGCCCCTTCGCTGGAGCAGGCCCGCGACGCGAGCCGCCTGCCCGAGCACCCTGACTACGTGCGCGCCGACGCGCTGCTCAAGCGCATCGGCGACGAGGTCGCTCGGCGCCACGTGCAGGGCGTGCCGGGTCCCTTCGGTGTTGCTGCGCCCCCGCCGCCCGAGCCTGTGGCCCCCGAGGAGGAAGCATGAGCCCCGAAGTGCAGGAGGTCCTCACGCCGCACCAGCGCGAGGTCGCGGCGCGCGTCCTCACCGAGGAGGGGGCGCACCGGCGCCACCTGGTGGTCTCGCTCTCGGGCGCACATGCGTACGGCTTTCCCTCGCCGGACTCGGACCTGGATGTGAAGGCGGTGCACCTGGACCCCACCGAATCCCTGCTCGGCTTCCCCCGCCCCGCGCGCGCCTCCGAGCGGCTCGAGGTGGTGGACGGAGTCGAGGTGGACTACTCGTCGAACGAGCTGGGGGGCGTGCTGCTCGGCGTCCTCAAGGGAAACGGGAACTTCATCGAGCGCTTCCTCTCGGGCTTCACCTTCGAGCACCAGCCGGTCCTCGCCTCGCTGCAGCCGCTGGTTCGCGGGGCGCTCTCCAAGCGCGTCCACCGCCACTACGCGGGCTTCGCTGGTCAGCAGAAGCAGGAGTGGGAGCGCACGGGGCGCACCTCCGCGAAGAAGCTGCTCTACGTGCTGCGCACCACCCTCACCGGCACCCACCTGCTGCTCACCGGCGAGGTGGTGACGGACGTGACCCGCCTGCTCGCACGCTACGGCTTCGAAGAGGCGCTGGAGCTGGTGGAGCAGAAGCGGCGGGGCGAGAAGAGCGAGCTGCCGCCGGAGATGGTGCGCCGCTGGGAGGCGCGCGTCCCCAGCGCCTTCGAGCGGCTCGACCGCGCGCTCGCCGACAGCCACCTCCCGGACGATCCTCCCAACACCGCCGCGCTCGACGCGTGGCTCATCCATCAGCGGCTCGCCCTGCTGGAAGAGGGGCGCTGAGTCGCCATGCTGCAGCAAGCCCCCTCCCCGCTCGCGCTCTCCCGCTGGGTGGACGCCTTCTGGCTCTACGAGGGCGCGGGCCACGCGCACCGCGTCCTGCCGGATGGGTGCATGGACCTGCTGGTGGACCTCGCGTCCGGCGAGGGCAGCATCGCGGGGCCGATGACGCGCGCCGAGGTGGTGGACCTTCCGGCGGGCACGCGGCTCTTTGGCGTGCGCTTCCGTCCCGGCGCCGCGGCGCTGCTGCTCGAGGAGCCCGCCCATGCGCTCGCGGACCAGCACGTGGCGGTGGCGGAGGTCGCCTCCCGGGCTGTCGCTGCGCTCGCCGAGCAGGTCGCAGAGGCCCGCACGCCCCAGGCGCGCATCGCCCGCGTGGAGGCGCTGCTGCAGCAGGCCACCCTGCGGCGGCGCGCCTTCGACCCGCGCGTGCACCACGCCGTGATGCTGCTCGAGCAGGCCCACGGCACGCTGCCCGTGCGCGAGGTCTCGGAGCAGGTCGGCGTCGGCGAGCGGCAGCTGGAGCGGCTGTTCCGCGAGCGCGTGGGCTATGGTCCCAAGCTCTTCGCGCGCATCGCGCGCCTCTCGCACGCGCTGGCTCAGCCGGAGTCCCTGGTGCAGGCCGCCCTCGCTGCGCAGGCAGGCTATGCGGACGAGTCCCACCTGCTGCGCGACTGCCGCGCCCTCACCGGCCGCACGCCCCAGGCGCTGCGCGCGGAGCGCGATGTCGGATTCGTCCAAGTCGAGGCCGCGACCGGGGCGTAGAAGAGACTCCACACCCGACGCGGGAGGACGAGACGATGAGCCTGAAGAAGCTGACGACGCTGCTGGTGGTGGACCGCATCGAGCCCTGCCTCTCCACGTGGCAGGCGCTCGGCTACGCGAAGGTGATGCAGGTGCCGGAGACGGGGGCGGCGGGCTTCGCCATCCTCGCGGGGCCCGCGGGCGAGCTGATGCTCCAGACGCGCGAGAGCCTCGCCGAGGACCTGCCGGTGGTGGCCGCGTTGAAGCCCACGCACGTGCTCTACGCCGACGTACCCTCGCTCGCCGAGGCCAAGCGCGCGCTGTCCGGGGCCCGCGTGCTCGTCGAGCAGCGGACCACCTTCTACGGCGCGACCGAGTCCTGGCTGCAGCTGGTGGGCGGCACGGTGCTCGGGCTCGCGGAGCACAAGGGGTAGGAGCTCGCAGGGAGAGGGAGCACTCAGCGCCCGGTGCTCGCCACGCGCCGGCGCTGCTGCGCGAGTCCCCAGACATAGAGCAGCGCGAGCGCTGCGAGGCACACCCCGCTCAACGTCACGTAGCGGCCGACGAGCGCACCCTGCGTCCAGCCGAGGTCCTCGGTGAGGCGGCTCGGGTCGCTCAGGCCCACCCCCTCCTGCAGGCCGTAGGGGATGCGCTCCGGGTCCCGCACGGCCGCCCACCACTGCTCCGCCGCGTCCATGAAGCCGAAGGCCCCGATGGCGAGGAAGCCCCAGCGCAGGCTCGCGGTGCGCAGGCGGCTCGCCTCGGGCGCGTAGAGCGTCGCCATCAGCAGGCTGCCCAGCACGAGGTCTCCCGCGTCCCCTCCGAAGAGGATGAGCCCCTGCGCTCGCGACGCGCTCAGCCCCAGGGTGCACACCGCCTGCACGAGCAGCAGAACGCCCAGGGGCGCTGCCGAGAGGGGCCCGTGCGCGCGCCACAGGCGCCAGCCGGCGTAGGCCAGCGCCGCGGCGATCACCAGCGAGACCACGACGGAGCGCTCGTCCGCGATGGAGGTGAACCAGAAGCCGGGCACCGCGGAGAAGCCGCACAGCCACGCCGTCACCGCGTGCCCCAGCTCGTGCAGCCACATCCCGAAGAAGATGCGCACCAGCGACCGCCCCAGCTGCGTGCCCTGCACGAGGAAGGCGAGCAGCAACGCCACCGGGAGCGCGAGCGCGCGCACCCCCAGCTCCCAGCGCTGCGCCTCGAGCTCACCCTCCCACGCAGGCGTCGGGGGCCGCAGCGCCCACGCGGGCTCCGGCTCGGTGTCAGTCGGAGGGGCCGCAGGCCTCGGCCGGGCACGCGCGTAGAGCACGCCGCAGCGCGGGCACTCGGGGCCCGCGGCGCGTGGGGCTTCGCAGCGGGGGCAGGAGTCGGGAAGCGGGCTGCTCACGGGGGACAGCGTAGCGCAGAGGCCCGCGGCGCCTCGTATCCCACCCCGGATGCCGGGGAGGAGCAGCGCACCCGGAGTGCTCACGGCCCGCGAGCGTGGCGCACACGGGCGCCCCGCGGCCCGACGCGGTAGAAGCACGGGCTCGCCACCATGAACCTGCGATCCCCGATCCTCCTGTTTGCGCTCTTCCTCCTCCTGGCAGGACTGCCGGCCTGTGGCCTCGCGGACGCGCCGGCGACGGCGCCTGCCGCGCTCACGCAGGTGACGAGCTTCGGCACCAACCCAGGCAACCTGCTCCTGTACACGCACGTCCCCGCGGGGCTGCCGCCGGGCTCCCCCCTCGTGGTGGTGCTGCACGGCTGCACGCAGTCGGCGGCCGACATCGAGGCGACGGGCTGGAGCGCGGCGGCCGACGCATACCGCTTCGCCGTGGCCTACCCGCAGCAGCAGGCGAGCAACAACCGCAGCGGCTGCTTCAACTGGTTCCTCCCCGGGGACACCACGCGCGGACAGGGCGAGGCGCTCTCCATCCGGCAGATGGTGGCGCACCTGCAGGGCACGCTCGCGGTGGACTCCCAGCGCATCTTCGTCGTGGGCTTCTCCGCCGGCGGCTTCATGGCGGCGGCGATGCTGGCCACCTACCCGGACGTCTTCGCGGCGGGCGCCATCAACGCGGGCGGCCCCTACGGCTGCGCCACGAACCTGGCCGAGGCCACGGCCTGCATGAGTCCGGGCGTGACGAAGTCTCCGGCCGCCTGGGGAGAGCTCGTGCGCAGCGCCTACCCCAGCTTCACCGGCCCTCGCCCACGCGTCACCCTGTGGCACGGCAGCGCGGACCCGGTGGTGGCGGTGGCGAACCTGGACGCGTCGGTGTGGCAGTGGACGTACGCCCTGCAGCTGGATGGGGCGGCGGGCACCGGGAGCTCCGAGGCGCGCTTCGCCCACCGCACCTTCGGCCCCGCGGGTGGCCCGGTGCTGGTGGAGAGCTACGAACTGTACGGCCTCGGCCACGCGGTCGCCGTGGACCCGGCGCTCCCCTTCGAGGGCAGTGGCCTCGCCTGTGGCAGCGTGGGCCTCTACGCCGCGAGCGCTCCGGGGCTCTGCGCCACCGAGCTGCAGGCGCGCTTCTTCGGCCTCGCGCCGGAGCAGGGCCCGGGGCCGCTCAGCGGCGCACCCAGGGTCGCAGCACCTCGTACACCGGCACCGCGGTGAGGCTCGCGCGCTCCGCGCGCACCAGGCGCCGGCGCTTGAGCACCCGCAGCGCCGCCTGCACGGCGCTCTTGGAGAGCCCCGTCTCCTCGGCCATCTGCGCGAGGCTGCGCGCCACCTGCCGCCCGCGCGTCCCCGCCGTCTGCTGCCACAGGTGCAGGTAGACGAGGAAGGCCGAGGGCGAGCGGTCGTGCCCCACCAGGTCCGGCATCAGCGTCTCCAGCACGTAGGTGTCCACCGGGGTGGTGCTCATCGCTCTCCCATCGGTCACTACAGTGACCCCTACTATAGCAGCCACGCGCAGCCTTCCACCGGCAGCACGAATGCGGTACCTGCTGGGGCTCGCGCCGCCCCCTGGCGCGCAGGGAGCAGAGACATGATCAAGATGGTGAAGTTCGTCGGCATCCCGGTGAGCGACCAGGACCGCGCGCTCGCGTTCTACACGGAGAAGCTCGGCTTCAAGGTCGCGACGGACCAGCCGATGGGGCCGAAGCAGCGGTGGATCGAGCTGCGCATCCCGGGGGCGCAGACCGCCGTGGTGCTCTTCACGCCGGAGGGCCAGGAGGACCGGGTGGGCAGCTTCTTCAATGGCGCCTTCGGCTCGGACGACGTGATGGAGAGCTACGCGCAGCTCAAGGCGCGCGGCGTGGAGTTCGAGGGAGAGCCCCAGAAGCAGCCGTGGGGCACCTTCGCCAAGTTCAAGGACCCGGACGGCAACCTCTTCGTCCTCTCCTCGCGCTGACGCGCACGCGGGCCGGGAGGCGCGCAGTGCGAGCGTGCGCGCGATGCGAACGCTGCTCTGTTCCCTCCTCCTGCTGTGCGCCTGCTCGAGCTCCGAGCCCACCGACCCGGGGTCCGTGCGCAGCGAAGACGTGCGCGCGCACGTCACGGTCCTCGCCGCGGACGACATGGAGGGACGCCTCACCGGCTCCCCCGGCGCCGCGCGCGCTGCCGACTACATCGCCGGACAGCTGGGCACTTTCGGGGTGACCCCGGCGGGCGACGACGGCTTCTTCCAGCGCGTGCCGCTGAAGCTGGACACGCGCTACAGCCCGCCCCGCCTCGTCCTCGTCCCGCCGGGGCAGGACCCCGCCTCCGTGCCCGAGGCCGAGCGGCGCACCGGCCTCAACGTGGTGGGGCGCCTCGAGGGCGCGGACCCCGCGCTGAAGGACGAGGTGGTGGTGGTGGGCGCGCACTACGATCACCTCGGCGTGGGGCCCGCGGTGAACGGCGACGCCATCTACAACGGCGCGGACGACGATGCGTCCGGCGTCGCGGCGGTGCTGGAGGCTGCCCGCGCGCTCGCGCAGGGGCCGCGCCCGCGCCGCACCGTGCTCTTCATTGCCACCACCGGCGAGGAGGAGGGAACGCTGGGGGCGAAGTGGTACCTGCAGCACCCGGTCGCACCCCTGGAGCGCACGGTGGCTGAGCTGGAGGTGGAGATGATCGGCCGGCCGGACCCGCTCGTGGGCGGCGCGGGGCACCTCTGGCTCACCGGCTACGAGCGCTCGACGATGGGCGAGTCGTTCACGCACGAGGGGCTCGAGATCGTGGCGGATCCGCGGCCCGCCCAGCACTTCTACGAGCGCAGCGACAACATCGCCTTCGCGCGGCTCGGCATCCCGGCCCACACGCTCTCGTCCTACAACCTGCACGCCGACTACCACACGCCCGCGGACGAGGTCTCACGCCTGGACATCGCGCACATGACGCAGGCGATCGAGTCCATCGTGTCCGCCGTGCGCCTGCTCGCAGACGGAGACGCACCCCAGTGGAAGCCCGGGCTGCAGCCTCAGTCCTCCGAGCCCGTCGAGCCCGTGCGCTCGCTCGCGAGCGCGGGGTAGGCCCGGGCGACTGCCGGTACGCCCGCGAGGAAGCGCAGCGCCTCCTCGCACAGCGCGTCCGCCACGTCCGTCAGCTCGTGGTCCGAGTCGTAGGTGACGAGCCGCGCGGCGGGCGTGCGCTCCACCCACTGCTGCACGGGGGCGAGCGGCACCACGTCGTCGCGCACCCCCTGCAGCACCAGCGTGGGCGCCTCCACGCGCGGCCAGGGCGCGTGGCGCTCGGCGTCGTGCAAGAGCCCGATGCCCAGCGGCGCCTTCGCCTTGAGCGCGTGGTGGTCCACCCACAGCCGCCCCGTGCGCTCCCACTCGGTGAGCGCGGAGGGCGGCACGCGCTCGCGCCAGCGCCGCGCGAAGTCCACCGCCGGCGCCATCACCACCAGCGCGTCCACCGGGTGCGCCTGCGCGTGCAGGAGCGCGAGGTAGCCCCCCATGCTCGAGCCGATGAGCACGTGCGGCCGTGGGGCCGCGCCGAGCAGGCGCTCCACCAGCGCGAGCTGGCGCGAGAGCGTGAGGTGCTCGAAGTCCCCCTCGTCCAGCGCGGGCACCTGCAGCGCGAGCCCGCGCCGCTGCAGGTGGTGCAGGAAGCGCTGCGCCTTGAAGGACTGGGGGCCGGAGGCAAAGCCGTGCAGGTAGAGGAGCATCGCGGTGGCTGCGCACTCTAGGCGAGGGCAGCCGGCGTCGCGGGTGCGGGATGCAGCGGATGCAACGGGCGGACTGCGGCCGTCGGGGAACCTGCCGGGGAGCCGGGGGCCTCTGGCCCTCTGCCTGCCCGGGGGCACCAGGACCGGAGCTCGCGCTCCAGCAAGGGGTGCCTCCACTCCTGCACCGCCCCTCAGGGGCAGCGCTCACGCGCGGTTCGACGGCGGCCTGCAGTCAGCCAGAGAGAACTCCCGCCGTCCCGGGGCCGGCCGGAGCGGAGGGAGGCGAGTCGCCCCCAATGGGCGGCTCTACCAGGGTCGGACCGGTGCTCGCGTCCTGCACGGAGCCTTAGCAACCGCAGTGCCACGGGCGGGGGCGCTCGTCGCTCTCGTGATTCCAGGGACTTGAGTCCGCGGCACGGCACGCACGCCCGCGGTCACCGTGACACGCCTGTCAGGTCCGGGCCTCTGACACCCGAGCCCCGCCAGTTTTCCGAGGCTTCCTGGAAAGCAGAGCTACCGGGTCCCGGCGTCGGCGGCGTCCCTGGCCACCCGCTCGCCGGTGCGCTGCAGCGCGTCGCCCGCACGGCGGGCGCCCTCTCCGGCCTTGTCGGCGGCGCGCTGCAGGGCGGGGCCTGCCTCGCGCGCGGCGTCCTTCCCCGCGGCCTCCACCTTGTCGGCCGCCTCGCGCAGCGCGGGCTCGGCCTCGTGCGCGGCCTTCTGGGCGGCGCTCGCGGCGCTGTCCAGCGCGGGGCCCGCCTCGCGGGCTGCCTTCTGGCCCGCGGCCTCGAGCGTGTCCGAGGTGCGCTTCGCGGCGTCCTCCAGCTTGCGCTGCGCGCGCTCGCTCTCCGACTCGCTGCAGCCCGCGCCCAGCGCGAGCAGCCCCAGCAGCAGCCCTGTGCTCCGGATGCCCATGGGGGGAAGGTAGGGCGCCCTGCGGGAGGCGGCTAGCGGGAGGCCTGGCGCTCGAGGGCGGCGCGGGTGGCGTCGAAGCCCGCCTCGTAGATGCGCTCGAAGGCATCCCCCTCGCCCTCCAGGGCCTCGGGCGGCGGCTCGGCGCCTCCGATGCGGATCTCCACCACCTCGCAGGGCAGGTCGCGCCCGTAGAAGGCGGGCTCGCTCGTCACGTTGAGGGTGAGCAGGCGTGCATGGGGAAAGAGCGCGCAGGCATCGTGCACCGGCACGGCGGCGACGCGGTCCGCGCCCGGGTCGAGCTCCTTCAGGTCGGTGCCCTCGAAGAGCAGCGGGTTGTTCGCGCTCGCGGCGACCGCGTGGGCGAGGTCTCCCTCGCGCGCCACCACCCGCTCGAGCCCGCCGTTCACCGCGCGCTGGTAGAGCGTGGCGAAGGGGAGGGGCAGTGACTCGATGCGCGCTCCGGCGAACTCCACCGCGAGCGTGCGCTCGAAGCGCGCGTGGTCCAGCTTCGCCACGCTGCCCAGGCCGCCGAGGCCGGTGAGTGCGCCCACCGCGGCCGCGAGCGCCGCGCTTCCACCGGAGAGCAGCACCGCGGCGAGCCCCACGGCGGCGCTCGCGAGCCCGCGGGTGCGCGCCTCGTCTCGCGTCTGGCGCGCGTACTCGGCGTAGAAGCGGCGGTAGCGCGTGCGCAGGTCCTCCTGCGGCGCGGAGGCATAGAGGCTGCCCACCACCGCGCCCATGCTGGTGCCCACCACGCAGTCGATGCGCTCGCCGCGTGCCTTGAGCGCGTCGATGGCGCCCAGGTGCGCGAGCCCCTTCACCCCGCCCACCGAGAGCACGAGGCAGGTGCGCTCGGGCGCGCGGCCCCGGCCTCCCGCACAGGCGGTGAGCAGGAGCGCGAGCAGAGCGAGCGGACGCAGGAGACGGGCGCGCATGCAGCCCGCATCCTGCGCGCGGGGGCGCCCGGAGGAAAGCAGGCGGGCAACCACCTGCGACGCGAAGAGCACCCGAGCGAGAAAGTTGAAGTGCACGGGCGAAGGTCTCCCCTCTCCCCGTGGGAGAGGGTCGGGGTGAGGGATTAGCGCCTGCGCTGTCGCACCGCGCCCGGCGTCATCCCGCACACCTTGCGGAAGGTGCGCGCGAAGTGCCCCTGGTCGCAGAAGCCTGCCTCCAGCGCAATCTCCGCGACCGCCCGCTCCGTCCGCACCAATTGCTCGCGCGCCCACTCCACCCGCCGGCGCCGCACGTACGCCGCGAGCGACTCCCCCTGCTGCGCACGAAAGGCCCGCGCGAGGTGCGCCGGATGGACGCCTGCCACGCGCGCGAGTGTCTCCAACCGCGGCGCCTCGAGCAGGTGGGCCTCCAGGTACTCCTGCACCCGCGCCATCCAGCGCCGCTCGGCCGTCACGCGCCCCGCCTCGCGCGTGGCGAGCGCCATCAACTGCAGCGCGAGGCCCTCGCGGGCGAGCGGCGCCGCGCTGTCGGTGGCCTTCAGCTCGAGGGCGAGCCCCCGGGCCACGCGGGTGAGCTCGGCGCCGTGCACCACCGGAGGGAGCGCGAGCGGGCGGTCCAGGTGCACGAGCAGGAGGCGCGCCCCGCGAGCGCCGAAGCGGTTCGCGTGGGGCTCTCCGGCCTGCGTGAACACGGCTCCGCGGGCGCAGCCGTGCGCGCCGCGGCGCAGCGAGAGCTCGAGCGAGCCCGAGAGCACGGCGGCGAGCAGGGGCGCCTCGTGGGTGTGGCGCGCGACGGTGGTGCCGGGCGCGTACGCTGCCTCCTCCATCCGCAGTCCCATGGGCACACCTCCGGGCCGATGCTCGGAATCTCCGCTCGCAACGTGCAAGACGCCGCCGGCCGGGGGCGAGTATTCCACCCCTCACGGGAGGTTCACATGGCGCAGGTGCATCGCTACGAGGTGGAGTGCCGGTGGGAGGGGTCTACCGGTGTGGGCTACGCGGACTACGCCCGCGCACACACGGTGCGGGCGCCGCCGGCGCGCACGGAGCTGCAGCTCAGCTCGGACCCGGCGTTTCGCGGAGACCCCGCGCAGCTCAACCCCGAGCAGCTGCTGCTCGCGGCGGCGTCCTCCTGCCAGCTCCTCTCATTCCTCGCGGTGGCGGCGCGCGCTCGCCTGGACGTGCAAGGCTACGAGGACCGCGCCGAGGCGCTGATGCCCGAGGACGTGCGCCCCGTGCGCTTCACCTCCATCGTGCTGCGGCCGCGCATCACGCTCGCGCGCGGTCCTACCGAGGAGCGCGTGCGCGCGCTCGTGGAGCAGGCGCACCGCGAGTGCTACATCGCGAGCAGCCTGCGCGCGGACCTGGACGTGCGGGTGGAGCCCGAGCTGCACTTCGTCTGAGGAGCCCCGCCATGCCGCTGCTCGATGCCGTCTTCGCCCGCCTCTACGACCCGATGATGGCGAGCGTGGAGCGGCGCGGGCTCGCGCGCGAGCGGGCGCGGCTGCTCGCAGGCCTGAGCGGCGACGTGGTGGAGCTGGGCGCAGGCACCGGCCTCAACCTGCCCCACTACCCTGCCTCCGCGCGCCTCACGCTCACCGAGCCCACGCCCGAGATGGCCGCGCGGCTGCGCGCACGCGTGGAGCGCGAGCGTCCCGGCGCAGAGGTGCTGCTCGCCCCGGCGGAGCAGCTCCCGCTCGAGGACGCGAGCGCGGACGCGGTGGTGAGCACGCTGGTGCTGTGCACGGTGGCGGACCCGCAGCGCGCGCTCTCCGAGGTGCGCCGCGTGCTGCGCCCCGGCGGGCGGCTGCTGCTCTTCGAGCACGTGGCGACGCAAGGGGCGTGGGGCCGCGTGCAGCAGCTCTTCGAGCCGGTGCAGCACTTCTGCGCGCGTGGCTGTCACCTGACGCGCGACACGCGCGGGGAGCTCGAGCGCGCAGGCTTCGACACCCGCGAGGTGCGGGACGCCGAGCTGCCCGGCTCACCGCCGCTGCTGCGCCGGGCCATCGCCGGGAGCGCACGGCGCCCCTGAGACGGACGGGGCGGAGGGCACCGGAGCCCCCCGCCCCTCCCCGCGCTCGCGCTACTCCTGGCGCAGCGCGAGCGCCGGATCGATGCGGGTGGCGCGATGGGCAGGCAGGTAGCTCGCGGCCAGCGCCACCATGCCGAGCAGCAGCGCCACCCCCGCGTAGGTGAGGGGATCTCCGCCGCCCACGCCGTACAGCATGCTCCCCAGCAGCCGGCTCGCGAGGTAGGCGAGGCCCACGCCGAGGGCGAGCCCCGCTCCCGTCACGCGCAGGTACTGCCCCAGCACCATCCCCACCACCTGGCGCGCGTCCGCGCCCAGCGCCATGCGGATGCCCAGCTCGCGGGTGCGCAGGCTCACCGCGTGCGTCACCACCCCGTAGATGCCGATGGCCGCGAGCAGCAGCGCGAGCCCCGCGAACACGCCCACCAGCAGCATGAAGAAGCGCGGCTGCGACACGGCGGAGCCCATCATCGCGTCCAGGGTGCGCACGTTCGCGACCGGCAGCCCCTTGTTCAGGCCGCGCACCTCGGCGCGCACCGCTCCCGCGAGCGCGAGCGGGTCTCCGTTGGTGTGCACCACCAGGCTCATGTCGTTGCTCCAGGCCTGCGCGAAGGAGACGTAGGCCTCGGGAGCCGGCTCCTTGTTGGGTGCGGTGAAGCGGGTGTTGCCCACGATGCCCACCACCACGCCGCCGAAGCCGCCCTTGCCGTAGTCCACACCGATGTCCACGGTGCGGCCGATGGGGTCCTCACCGGGCCAGTACTTCTTCGCGGCCTCCTCACTGAGCAGCACCGCGCGGTTGCCGGGGGTGGTGCCGTCCTCGTCCCGGAGCAGCCGTCCGCGCAGCAGCGGGACGCGCAGCGCCTCGAGGACGCCCGCGCTCACCACGCGGATCTCCGCCAGGTCCTCGTTGCCCGGCTCCGGCTCCGGGCGCGACATGTCCCGCAGGGTGCTGCGCATGTTGCGGCGCGAGAGCGGCAGGTGGACGCTGAGCCCCGCGCTCTTCACGCCGGGCAGCGCGCGCACGCGGCCGAGCAACTGCTCGTAGAACTGCGCCGTCGCGGGACTGGCCCAGGTGTACTGCGTCTCCGGCAGCGACAGGTCCGCCACGAGCACGTGGTCCGTCTGGTAGCCCAGCTCCACCTGCTGCAGGCGCACGAAGCTCTTGATGAGCAGGCCCGCGGCCACCAGCAGCACCACCGCGAGCGCCGTCTCCGCCATGATGAGGACGTTGCGCGCGCGCTGGCGCGGCCCGCCCGTGCTCCCGCCCTTGCCCACCTCGCCGAGGCTGCGGCTGAGCTCCACGCGGCTCGCCTGCAGCGCGGGGATGAGACCGAAGAGGCCGCTGGTGAGCACCGCGAGCAGGGCCGTGAAGCCGAGCACCTTCCCGTCGATGTCCACGTCCTGCAGGCGTGGGAGATTCTCCGGGCCCATGGCGACGAGCGCATCCAGGCCCCAGGTGGCGAAGATGAGGCCGAGCCCGGCGCCCAGCAGCGCGAGCAGGGTGCTCTCCACCAGCAACTGCCGCACGATGCGGCCGCGGCTCGCCCCCAGCGCGAGCCGCACGGAGATCTCCCCCTCGCGGCTCGCGGCGCGCGCGAGCAGCAGGTTCGAGAGGTTCGCGCAGGCGATGAGCAGCACCGCCGCCACGGCGGCGAGCAGCACGTAGAGCGCGGGCTGCACGTTGCCCAGCACCTCCTCGCGAAGGGGGATGACGCGTGCGCCGATGCCGGTGTTGTTCTTCGGGTACTGCTGCTCGAGCCCCTTGGCGATGCGCGAGAGCTCTTGCTGCGCGGCCGCAAGGGTCACGCCCGGCTTGAGCCGCCCGTACACGTTGAGGAAGTGCGCGCCGCGGTTCGCTGGGTCCGTCAGGTCCTTCTCCCAGGTCACCGGGCGCCACAGCTGGGCCTTGAGCGGGAAGTCGAAGCCGGGCGCCATCACGCCCACCACGGTGTGCGGCTCACCGCCCACCAGCACCGACTTGCCGATGATGCCGGGGTCACTGCTGAAGCGCCGCTTCCACAGCGCGTTGCCCAGGATCACCACCTTGCTCTTGCCCGGCAGGTCCTCGTCCGGCGCGAAGCCGCGGCCGAGCGAGGGCTGTACCCCCAGCACGGAGAAGAAGGGCGCGGTCACCGCCGCGCCCTGCAGCCGCTCCGGCTCGCCACCCGGGCCGGTGATGCTGAGGTCGGTCGCGTCGAAGCCCGCGAGGTCCGTGAAGGAGGTGGCCTGCGCCCGCACGTCGCGGAAGTTGAGGGACGAGGCGGGCAGCTTGTCGGTGCGCTTGTCCGTGTCGTACACGCGCACCAACTGGTCCGGGTCGCGCATCGGCAGCGGGTCCAGCAGCACCGTGTTGATCACGCTGAAGATGGCGCTGTTGGCGCCCATGCCGAGCGCCAGCGTGAGGATCGCGATGAACGCGAAGCCCGGGCTCTTGCGCAGCTTGCGCAGCGCGAGCTTGAAGTCCTGTCCGAGGGTGTCCATAGGGGGTGTGCTCGCTGTGCTCGAGGTGTTTCACGGGGGGCGACCGGGCAGGCTCGCAGCCCCGCAGGTCGCGGTCCCGCCTCAGTCCCCCTGAGCAAGGAGGGTGCCACGGCTTTCCCCTGCTGGGATTCTGCCGTGAAGCCCGGTACTTGGGCTGTGTGCCCGGCGCGGGCTCCCGCGCCCGATTCCGGAAGTGGGACACGCCCTTTCCGCTTCCGGGCAGCGGCCCCGCTGCGCCTTCCTCCGGGAGAGCGGGGAAAGTAGCTTCAGCGCATGAAGCCTCCGGAGCAGCGCGACACGCCCGAGCGGCAGCAGCCGGACGCGAGCCTCGAGAGCGAGCGGGCGCGGGCCGACAGCGAGCTGCTGCGCCGGCGCTTCGCCATCGAGCTGGCGGCGGATGCCGTGGTGGCGCTCGCGCGCGAGCGCGCAGACTCCCTGCTCACGCGCGAGCGCGCCGATGCGGATCAGCGCCAGAGACAGGCGGCGCTCTCGTCGCAGGAGCGGGCGCGGGTGCGCAGTGAGCGCGCGGAGGCGGACGGTCGGCTGCAGCAGGAGCGCACCGTGGCGGACGCGGAGCTGGAGCGCGAGCGCGAGGAGCGCCGGCGCTCCATCGCCCCGAGGAGGCGCTCTCCGCGCGCTTCGACGAGCCGCGCCTCCTGCAGGTGCTCGCGAACCTGGTGAGCAACGCCATCAAGTTCACGCCGCCCGGCGGCAGCATCCGGGTGCAGGTGGCGGCGGAGCCCGGGGCGGTGCACTTCCGCGTGCAGGACCGCGGCGCGGGCTTTCCGGAGGCCGCGAAGGAGCGCCTCTTCGAGCGCCACTGGCAGGCCACCCCGGGCCACGGTCAGGGCCTCGGGCTGGGGCTCTACATCGCGCGCGCCCTCGTGGAGGCCCACGGCGGGCGCATCCGGGCCGAGAGCGCGCCAGGGGAAGGCAGCACCTTCCACTTCACCCTGCCGCGCTAGCGCTACTCCTGGCGCAGGGCGAGCGCCGGATCGATGCGGGTGGCGCGCGAGGCGGGCAGGTAGCTCGCCGCCAGCGCCACGGTCCCGAGCAGGAGCGCAACGCCCACGTAGGTGAGCGGGTCTCCGCCGCCCACGCCGTACAGCATGCTGTCCAGCAGGCGGCTCGCGAGGTAGGCGAGCCCCACGCCCAGCGCGAGCCCCGCGCCGGTGACGCGCAGGTACTGGCCGAGCACCATGCCCACCACCTGGCGCGCGTCCGCGCCCAGCGCCATGCGGATGCCCAGCTCGCGGGTGCGCAAGGAGACCGCGTGGGTCACCACGCCGTAGATGCCGATGCTCGCGAGCAGCAGCGCGAGCCCCGCGAACACGCCCACCAGCAGCATGAAGAAGCGCGGCTGCGACACCGCCGCCCCCATCAGCGCATCCAGGGTGCGCACGTTGGCCACCGGGAGGTTCTTGTCCAGGCTGCGCACCTCGGCGCGCACCGCGGAGGCGAGCGCCAGCGGGTCACCGTCCGTGTGCACCACCAGGCTCATGTCGTTGGCCCAGGCCTCGGCGTAGGGCACGTAGGTCTCGGGCTTCGGCTCCCGGGTGGGCGTGACGAAGCGCGTGTTGCCCACGATGCCCACGACCACGCCGCCCAGCAGCCCCTTGCCCCAGTCCGCCGACAGCTTCACCGTGCGCCCGAGCGGGTCCTCGCCGGGCCAGTACTTCTTCGCGGCCTCCTCGTTGATGAGCACCGCGCGGTTGCCCTCGGTGGTGCCGTCCTGGTCCGTGAGCAGGCGGCCACGCAGCAGTGGCACGCGCAGCGTCTCCACGAAGCCCTGGCTCACGAGGCGCACCTCGGTGATGTCCCCCTTGCCGGGCTCGGGCTCGGGACGGGACAGGTCCTGGATGATGTTGGCCATGTTGCGGCGGCTGAGCGGCAGGTGCACGCTGGTGCCCGCGCTCTTCACACCGGGCAGCGCGCGCACGCGGCTGAGCAGCTGGTCGTAGAACTGCGCCACCGCCGGGGAGGCCTCGGGGTACTGCGTGGTCGGCAGCGAGAGGTCCACCGCGAGCACGTGGTCCGTGCGGTAGCCCAGCTCCACCTGCTGCAGGCGCACGAAGCTCTTCATCAGGAGCCCCGCAGCCACCAGCAGCACCACCGCGAGCGCCGTCTCCGCCACGATGAGGGCGTTGCGCGCGCGCTGGCGCGGCCCACCGGTGCTGCCGCCCTTGCCCACCTCGCCGAGGCTGCGGCTGAGCTCCACGCGGCTCGCCTGCAGCGCGGGGATGAGGCCGAAGAGGCCGCTGGTGAGCAGCGCGAGCACGCCGGTGAAGGCGAGCACCCTGGAGTCGATGCTCACGTCCTGCAGACGCGGGAGTTCCTCCGGCCCCAGTGCGACCAGTGCATCCAGACCCCAGGTGGCGAGGAGGAGCCCCAGCGCGGCGCCCAGCAGCGCGAGCACGGTGCTCTCCACCAGCAGCTGGCGCACGATGCGGCCGCGGCTCGCGCCCAGGGCGAGCCGTACGGAGATCTCCCCCTCGCGACTCGCGGCGCGCGCGAGCAGGAGGTTGGAGAGGTTCGCGCAGGCGATGAGCAGCACGGCCGCCACGGCCGCGAGCAGCACCAGCAGCGCGGGCTGCACGTCGCCCAGCACCTCCTCGCGCAGTGAGACGAGGCGAGCCCCCACGCCGGTGTTGTTCTTCGGGTACTGCTGCTCGAGCCCCTTGGCGATGCGCTTCACCTCCTGGTCGGCCGCCTGCAGGCTCACGCCCGGCTTGAGCCGCCCGTACACGCTGAGGAAGTGCGCGCCGCGGTTCTCCGGGTCCACCATGCTCTTCTCCCAGGTCACCGGGCGCCACAGCTGCGCGTTGAGCGGGAAGTCGAAGCCAGGCGGCATCACGCCCACCACGGTGTGCGGCTCGCCGCCCACCAGGATGCTGCGCCCGATGATGCCCGCATCACCTCCGAAGCGGCGCTTCCACACCGCGTTGCCCAGCACCACCACCTTGCTCTTGCCCGGCAGGTCCTCGTCCGGCGCGAACCCGCGGCCCAGTGCAGGCTGGGCCCCGAGCACCGAGAAGAAGGACGCTGTCGCCTCGGCGCCCTGCAGCCGCTCCGGCTCGCCGCCCACGCCGGTGAGGCTCAGGTCCGAGGAGTCCACCGCCATCATGTCCGTGAAGGAGGTGGCCTGCGCGCGGATGTCGCGGAAGTTCAGCGCCGAGGAGGGGAACTTGTCGGTGCGGCGGTCCGTATCGTACAGGCGCACCAGCTGATCCGGCTGCCGCATCGGCAGCGGGTCCAGCAGCACGGTGTTGATCACGCTGAAGATGGCGCTGTTCGCGCCCATGCCGAGCGCCAGCGTGAGGATCGCGATGAACGCGAAGCCCGGGCTCTTGCGCAGCTTGCGGAGGGCGAGCTTGAAGTCCTGTTCGAGGGTGTCCATGTCGGTGTGCTCGGTGTGCGCGCGGCGTGCTCGGCGAGGAGGGCGACCGGGAAGGCTCGCCAACCTCGGGGGCTCGGGGGCGCCCCTGCACTCCCGCTGAGCAAGGAGGGTGCCATGCGCGCACGGGAGCGGGAGGGTGCCGTGACCTCGCGGCCTTGCGGGGGCACGGCGGGGCGGGTGCCCCGGGGCTTTTGCGAAAGTGGGACGGCGGGTTTGCGCTTCCGGTACGCGGGGGCGCAGGGGTCACCGGACACCCTCACCCCGACCCTCTCCCAGGGGGAGAGGGAGGACGCGGCGTCAGCGCTCGAGGACGAAGCCGCAGGCGCTGTCGAGCGTCACCTTCGCGCTCGCGAGCGCGGTGAGGAGCGCGGCGTAGTGCGCGCGCTCGGCCTCGCGCTGGGCCTCGACCTCCGCGGCCGGCAGGCCCTGGTGGGACAGTGCCAGCTGCATGCGCGCGAGCGCCGCGTCGCGCTCGGCCTCGATCGCCGTGCGCGCGCGGCCCTGCAGCGCCGCGAGCTCGCCCTCCGCCGCGCGCTGCGCCACCGGCAGGGCCACGTCCACGAAGGCGCCGAAGCCCGGGAAGGCCCCGTGCACCTCGTCGCCCTTGAGCGCACGGCCCTCCGCCTCCAGCGTGCGCAGCAGCTTCGCGTCCGCCTTGGGTCCGCCGGCTCCGTCCACCACGGCCACCGGGATGAGCGTGCGCTCGAGGAAGCGCGCGAGCTGGCGGCTCGGCACGCGTGCGCCGGGGCTCAGGTCCTCGGGCTCGGGCAGCTGCAGGTGGAAGAGCAGCTCGAGCCCGCGCGCGCTCGCGGCACCCCGCTTCGCCGGCAGCACGCGCAGGCCGCTGCGGCCGTAGGGCCCATCGCGCAGAAAGCCGAACAGCGCCTCCACCAGTGGGTGCCCGGTGGCGAAGTACTCGAGCTCCTCGGCCTCCACCGCGGTGTCGCGCCAGAAGGTGCCCAGCACCGTGCGGTCCTCCGTCACGTCCACGCCGGGCAGCGCCTCCACCGTGAGCGCGTGGCCGAACTGGAAGGCGCACTGGAAGGCATCCACCTGCTCGTCCGTGTCCACGCCCAGGCCCACGCGCCGCGCGAGCTCCGTCACCGCCTCCTCCAGCCGCTCGTCGAGGTCACGCGCCACGCTCCACAGCCCGTCCTCGAGCGCCTGCTCCTCTTCGTCATCGGCCTCGATGCCCATGCGCCCCTGGGCGCGCGCGACGAGCCGCTCCACCGCCGCGCGGTCGAAGGAGCGCAGGTCGAGCAACGGGTCGTACGCGCGCCGCACGCTCGCGCGCGCCGCCTCCACGCGTGCCTCGAGTTCCCGGGCGTAGGCCTCGCGCGCCTCGCGCGGCAGCAGCGCGAGCTCCGCGAGCCGGCTCTCCACGTCCTCGAGCACCGCGTCCAGGCCGCCCACCGTCTCGCCGAACACGCCCACCGCGTCCGCGAGCAGCGCGAGCACGTCCGAGGCGAGGGTGCCCGCGGGGTCGAAGACGTGGATCTCCACCGGGTGGTTCTGCCCGATGCGGTCCAGGCGCCCGATGCGCTGCTCCACCGTGGAGGGGCTCCAGGGCAGGTCGTAGTGGACCAGGTGGTGGGCGAACTGGAAGTTGCGCCCCTCGCCGCCCACCTCGGTGCAGAGCATCACGAGCGGCCCCTCGGGGTCGCGGAAGCGCGCCACCGCGCGGTCGCGCTCGAGCAGGGGCAGGTCTCCGTGGTAGCCCAGCGCCTCGATGCGCTCGCGCGAGAGCTCCGTGCGCAAGGCCTCCAGCGTGTCGCGGCTCTCGGTGAAGACGAGCACCTTGGCGCCCCGCTCCTGCGCCCACACGCCGCGCAGCACCTGCAGGAAGGCGCGGAACTTCGCGTCGCGCGCCGGAAGACGCAACTCGGTTGCATGAGGCTGCAGCGCCCGGCTGCCCTTCACCGCCTCGGCGAAGGCGGCGGGGCTGCTCTCGAGCCGGCGCAGCGTGGAGGCGAGCGGCGCGCCGCGCAGCGAGCTCTCGGAGAGCAGCTGCAGCGCGCGGTCGCGCACCTGCAGCTCCTCGGGCGTCGGGCTCACCGGGTGGCGGTGCAGCCTGCGGGTGGAGAAGCCGCCCACCACGGCGCGGCGGTTGCGCACGAGGCGGTCACTGAGGCTGTAGGTCTCCGCGAGGTGCTCGAGCAGCTGCGCCCGCTCGGCGTCTCCCCTCCCGCTCGCGAGCGCCTGGAGGCGCGCGTCCTGGGGAAAGCGCCGGGCGAGCGCGCCCACGGCGGAGGCGTTCGCCTGGCCCTCGAGCAGCGCGCGCACCGCGGCGCTCAGCTCCTCCTGGCGCGCGAGCCGCTCCTCGAAGCCCTTCACGCTGGGGGCGCTCGAAGGGTCGATGAGGGTGAGCAGGCCGTGGTACTCGGCCGGGTCCAGCTGCATGGGCGTGGCCGTGAGCAAGAGCAGCCCCCAGCTGTTCTTCGCCAGCGCCTGGGCGGCGGCGAAGGCCTTCTCGCCTTTGAGGTGGTGTGCCTCGTCGATGATGACCAGGTCCCAGAAGGCGCTCTCGCTGCCCGCCTGCTCGCGGTGCTCGTCGCCGCGGCTGAGCAGCTCCAGGCTCGTCACCACGAGGGGAAAGCGCGCCCAGGGCGAGACGCCGGGCGCCTCGTCGAGGCTCTGCTGGTAGCGCTCGGAGTCCAGCAGGGTGAAGAGCTGGTTGAACTTGTGGAACAGCTCCGCGAGCCACTGCACGGTGAGGTGGCTGGGGGCCACCACCAGCACGCGGCGCGCGAGCCCCGAGAGGCGCAGGGCGCTGAACACCATGCCCGCCTCGATGGTCTTGCCCAGGCCCACCTCGTCCGCGAGCACGAAGCGCGGCCGCCGCGCGCTGAGCACGCGCTGCACCACGCCCACCTGGTGCGGCTTCACCATCACGCGGGAGGCGAGCAGCGCGCCCAGCGCGTCGCAGCGGCGCTCGTCGTCCAGCACCAGGGCCTGCTTGCGCAGGGAGAAGGCGCGCGCGTCCCCCACGCGGCCCTCGCACAGCGTGGAGAGCAGGTCCGAGCGCGGAGCGAGCGCCCGCAGCTCGCTCTCCGGCAGCTCGTCCTCCTCGCCCGTCTTCGCGTCGCGCACCACGTAGCGCCGCAGCCCGCGCGCACCCGGCTCCTCGCCCACCACCGTGAGCAGCTGCCCCTTCGCGGTGCGCGCTGCGTCCCCCGGCAGGAAGCGGTGCGGCACCAGCGCGCCGCCCTTCGTGGAGACGAGCACCGGCTCCTCGCCGCGCGTGGGGAAGAGCACCTGCGCCCGGGCGCCCTCCTCCTGCAGCGAGACCAGGTGCCCCACGCCCCATTCGGGCTGGGGGAGGTAGCGGACCTTGAGGCCTTCGACGAGCGCTGCGACGGACATGGGCGGTCCATACCCGCCCGGGCCCGAGGTGGCCACCGCCGCGCGCGCGGGGTCTCCAGGCTGAGCGGGGAGTCCGGGCAGGTAGGAGCAGGTGGGTTTGAAAGCGACTCACGGATTCCCGTAAGTCTGGGCAATCCGGCGTCCGCGAGCAGACACCGGACCGGAGGGCACTGGTTCCAGTGTGACAGGAAAGTGGCTGGCGGCAGCGCGGGCGGGAGGATGTGCACATCCTCCAGGGCACGAGGAAGGGGCCGCCATGCTGACCAGCGATACACGCGGGAGTGAGCACGGGATGTGGAAGCTGCTGAAGCACAGCCTCGGGCTGCCCTGGCTCGGGGGCGCCTCCGCGGCGCGGCGCCCCAGCCAGGCGGAGCGCGCGGCGGCGTGGCAGCAGGCGGTGCACCGCGCCTATCCGCGGCTGCACGCCCCGTCGATGTGCCGTCCCGCCGGGCCCTACGCGGCCTTCGTCGGCCGGGCCCCGGTGCGCGTGGCGCTGCGCGGGCTGATGGTGCTCACGGACGAAGCGCCCCAGGTGGGCTCGCTGCTCGAGCTCGAGGTGTTCGCGGACCCGGACGGCAACACCATCACGCTGGTGGTGAAGGTGGAGGCGGTGCACGAGAACCCGCCGGACGCCCCGGCGCGCTACGACGTGGCCATGGCCGTCTGCGACATGGACGCGGCTGCTCTTCCGCGCCTGCGCGAGTTACTCCAGTAGCGCTTCAGGGGTTTCGCTCCAGCCAGCCGCGCAGCCACGCCTCGCGCAGGCGAACGGCCTCCTTCAGCCGCACCACGTCCTCGTCCTTGTAGCGCGCGTGCGGGTCCGTGCGGGCGGCGTCCGCGATCTGCGCCCACCACGCGTCCACGCGCGCGTTGAGCCGGGCGGCCTCGAAGGCCTGGGCGCTGCGGCGCGCCGCGGCGAGGTAGCGCGCGTTCCACGCGGGGTCCGCGAGTACCAGGTCCGCGGGCGGCTGCAGCGTCTCCGGGCGGAAGAAGTTGTCGTCCGCGCCCGAGGGGAAGAGCGAGATGGAGCGGTCCAGGTCCGTGGGGATGAAGAGGAAGCCGCGGGTGGGGTGGTGGTAGAGGTAGTAGTTCCAGCCGAACATCCAGAAGTTGTCGCGCGCCGGCAGCGTGGCCTCCGCGGCCCACTCCTGCACGGCCTCGTCCAGGTCCGCGAGCGTCGAGAGCTGCGCGAGCGTGCGCGCGCTCCAGAAGCGCTGCACGTCGCTCGTGTCGCCGGTGTCCTCGTTGGTGCGCAGCTTGTTGCCGCTCTTCCAGAGGTTGCCGTCGTCCGCGTCCTTGCCGAACTGGCGCTTGAGGAAGTCCTGGTTCACGTGCTCGATGTTGCCGAAGAGCCCGTAGTACTGGCCGTTCACCACGAGGCGCGCGTGGTTCGAGCACGCGGCGGGCAGCCCCAGGTCGCGCATGAAGGACAGCGCGAGCCGCTCCTCGAGGTGGTGGCAGCCGCCGTGGTCGAGGTTGAGGCGGCGCAGGCCGTGGAAGCGCCCCTGGTCGTTCACGTGGTTGAAGGCAATGGCGAACTGCATCTTGTTGCCGCAGGAGGAGTGGTTGCCGCGCAGGCGCAGCGTCGCGTCCGGGTACACCTCGTCCCCGTAGCGGAAGGTGACGGGGAACTCCGTCTCGCGGCTCGGGTCCTCCTGGAACTCCTGCTGCAGCGCGGCCCAGTTCGCCGGCGTGAGCTCCACGCTGAAGGTGGGCAGCAGGTCCTCCGCGTAGAGCGCGTTGCAGGCGTGCGGGTCGGGCGGCGGAGGGGGAGGCTGCGGCGGCGGAGGGACCTGCTCGGGGACGACGGGGCCGGGCCCGGGCGGTACCGGAGGCGCTGGCGGCGGCGCGGGCGCGGGCGCCTCGGGCGCCACGGTCACGGGGGCCTCCGGGTTGCAGCCCCCGAGCCCACCGAGCCCGCCGAGCCCACCGAGCCCCAGCGCTGCGGCGAGCGCCCACCTCCGGCTTCTCCTGGCTCCCATGCCCCTGCCCTCCCCGTGCCGTGACGGGCGAACGTGGAGCCTGCTCGTCCGGGAACCAAGCACCCCATCGGGACGGGGCTGCCGTTCGCTGACGGTCGCACCAGGCGAGCAGCCAGACGTGGGACCCCGCGTGGCTTGCCGACGGGAGGGCCACGCCCCCACCTGAAGAGATGGGAAGCCGCAAGCCGCAGGGCGACGCGCAGGAGGACGGCGGCGAGAACGGCGAGGACGCGCAGGACGGCGAGAGCGGGCCGGAGCGCAACACCGCGCTCGAGTCCTTCTTCGACCTCGCCTTCGTCTTCGTCTTCACCCAGGTGACGCGCGTCCTCACGGACCACCCCACCTGGCTCGGGCTCGCGCAGGCCACGGCGCTGATGCTCGCGCTGTGGTGGAGCTGGTGCACGTACTCGTGGCTGACGAGCGGGCTCGCGGCGCACGAGGTCATCTTCGCGCGCCTGATGGTGCTCGGGGCGATGGTGCCCCTGATGCTGGGGGCCATGGCCATCCCCACGGCCTTCGGGCAGGGCGGGCTGCTCTTCGGGCTCTCGTACTTCGCGGTGCGGGTGCTGCACCTGTCGCTCTACGCGCTGGCCACGCGCGGCGAGCGGGAGAAGCAGCGCGCGGTGTGGCGGCTCGCGCCGGGCTTCCTCGGGGGCTCGCTGCTGCTGGTGGCGGCAGGGCTGGTGCACGGCGTGCCCAAGGCGCTGCTGTGGGCGGCGGCGCTGGGGGTGGACTACGCGACGCCGCTCGCGCGCGACACGAGCGGGCTCACCATCCACGCGAAGCACTTCGCCGAGCGCTACGCGCTGGTGATCATCCTCGCGCTGGGCGAGTCCATCGCGGGCATCGGCATCGACGCACCGGACCTGCGCTGGCGCACGCTGCTGGGCGCGGCGCTCACGGTGGTGGTGGCCGCCGCCCTGTGGTGGACCTACTTCGACTACACGCACCACGGCGCCACGCAGCTGCTGCAGCGGGCGCAGGGCCGCGAGCGCTCGCGGCTCGCGCGCGACGCGTTCACCTACCTGCACCTGCCGCTGGTGGCGGGCATCCTCCTGGTGGCGGACGGGCTGGACCACGTCATCGTCCACCCGGAGGCCTCGCTGGACACGGTGCCCGCGCTCGCGCTGAGCGGCGGCGCGGCGCTGTACCTGCTGGGGCTCACGGGCTTTCGCCTGCGCAACGTGGGCGAGTGGAGCGTGCCGCGGCTCGTGGCAGGCCTCGGCGCGCTCGCGCTCTACCCGCTGATGCACGCCGCCTCGGGCCTGGTGTCCGTGGCGGCGCTGGCGGCGCTGCTGGTGGGGCTCGCGGCGGTGGAGGCGCTGTTCCCCAACCGCCACCGCCGCAAGGTTCGCGAGGCCGCCCCGGACGGGCTGGGGGCCTCGCCGTGAGGGGCGCTCAGGGCCCGCGCAGCACGGTGAGGCCGGCGTCGGTGAGCACGTAGAGCATCGAGGGCGTGAGCGTAGGGTCGTAGACGAGCTGCAGCACCTTCCCGCCCGCCACCCCGTCCACCTTCTGCGGGGTGAGGCTTCCCGCCTCCAGGCGCCACAGGCCTGCGCCGTCGGTGCCCACGTAGAGGGCGCCGTCGTCCGTGCCGGCCAGGGCGCTCACGTTGGAGGTGGGAAGCGCGGTGACCTGGGTGTAGACGCCGCCGGAGCGCACGGGGCGCTCGAGTCGCCACAGTCCGTAACGCCGGCTCCCCACCCAGTAGTTTCCATCTGTCGTCTGGGTGATGGCGCGCCAGTCGTCGGGACTGTCGAGGTTCAGCCCGTTGAGCTTGGGGTTGTAGCCGCGGAACAGCCACGGGCTCGCGCCCTCGTAGCCGGTCTCGCGGTCCCAGTCCTTGAGGGGCGCGGAGGGGCGGATGGCGCCCACCATCCAGGGGTTGGCGATGAGCACGTCCCCCTGCTGGCCGATGCCCACCGCGTAGTCGCCGTCCGTGATGAGCGAGCCGCTCCACTGGTCGTGCGGGACGCCCGGCGGCCAGTAGTACCAGCCCGGGTGGCGGTGGCTGTTGTAGACGAGCCCCTGGATGCGGGTCACCCCGTGGTTGGACCCGATGTACAGGTCCCCCTTGAGCGGCCCGCGCATCACGCGGGCGCAGGAGAGGATCGTGCGGTCCTCGTCGAAGTGGTAGTCGTTGGTGTTGTGGATGCCCAGCGGCGTCTTGCCGCCGGAGGTGCCCACGCTGCGGAAGAGGTGCTCCTCGAGGCTCACCCGCCCGTCCTCGCCCACCTGCACCGCGTCCAGGTCTCCCTTCTGGTACTCGGCCCAGCGCGCCTCGCTGAAGCACTCCTCACCGGGCGAGGGCATCCACGCGTGGGGGTGTCCGCACACGCCGTTGATGCCCGCGGCGCGGTAGCCCACGTAGGCCTTGCCGGCGCCGCCGCCGCAGATGACGGTGGAGCCCACCGCGAGCGCGTCCACGCTGAAGCCGCGCGAGGCCTGGCCCACGCCGCGCGTCCAGGTGGGGCGCGTGTCGCCGGGGCGCAGCACGCCGATCTCGTCGCCGCGCAGCAGCCACACGTTGTAGGCCTCGTCCACGCCCACGCTCTGCACGTTCGCGCCCAGCGCGTACGCGCGCGTGTAGTCCTTCAGCCCGTCGGTGGGCCAGGGGCCGGGGTTGCCCGCGTCCGGCGTCTCCTGCACCACCGTGCCCGCGTCCGGCTCGGCCTGCGTGCCCGCGTCCGGCGCCGCGTCCTGCGGTCCGGGCGTTGGCGCCTCCACGGGCGGCGGAGCCACCGGCGCGTTGCGCTCGCCGTTCCCGCCACACGCCCACGCCGCGCACGCCACGGCCACCCCCACCGCCCAGCTCCACCGTCCTGCCATGTGCCGTTCCCCCGTTGCCCGCCGAACAGCCGGCGCGGCCGTACGGCGGGGCGTTCGCAAGCTGCATGCCACGGGGAGGACGCCTGCGCGGGCGCCCCCGCCCCCCCTGCCCCGCAGGACAGGTCCCGCGGGCCTCGCGCTTGCGCGAACATGCTGCGGCCCGCGGGTGTACGGCGTGCGTGCCGAGCTCAGCCGCAAGCCGTCGTGGGGGGGGTGGTCCATGCAGCGTTCCTGGAGCTCTGCACGCCGGTTGGGCGTGGGGCTGACGGCCTGTGTCCTGGCCGGAGTCGTCATCCTCGTGGTGACCCTGCTCGCGCTGCGCGCGGCGCTGTGGCAGGGGCCGGAGCTCGCGCGCCTCAGCCTCGAGCTCATCGTGGGCCTGGCCGCGGTGGGGCTCGCGGGGGCCACGGCGCTGGGGCTGCTGCTGCGGCGCGCCTTCCGCCAGCTGTACCGCGACCTGCAGGAGAGCGAGCAGCGCTTCCGGCTCTTCGTGGACGGGGTCCGCGACTACGCGCTGTGCGTGCTGGATGCGCAGGGCTGCGTGACGGAGTGGAACGCGGGCGCCGAGCGCATCAGCGGCTGGAGCCCGCGCGAGGTGACGGGCCGCCCGCGCGAGCTGTTCCACACCCAGGCGGCCGTGGCGGACGGGCTGCCGCAGGCGCAGCTGCTGCGCGCCGCGCGCCTCGGGCGCCTGCACGCGGAGGAGTGGCGGGTGCGCCGCGACGGCACGCGCTACTGGGCCGAGACGCTGCTCACCGCGCTGCGCGACGCGCGCGGCAACCTGCAGGGCTTCGCCGAGCTCACGCGCGACATCACCGAGCGGCGCCGCGTGGAGCGCGCCCAGCACCTCTTCGCGGAGGCCGGCCGCGTGCTGCACCCCGCCCTCAGCGTGGCGCAGCTGCACCGCGCGCTCACGGAGCTGTGCGTGCCGGAGCTCGCGGACGCGTGCGTGCTGCACGTGCCGGGCGAGGACGGGCGGGCGCGGGCGGTGGCCTTCCGCCACGCGCAGCCGGGGCTGCACGCGCAGCTCGAGTCGCTGGTGCGCAGGCTCCCCTGCGAGCCCGGGGTGAGCCCGGGCGCGCAGGCGGTGCTGGACACCGGCTGCCCCGAGCTGCTCTCGCCGCTGGACCCGGAGGACCTGCCCGCCCCCCTGCGCGCGACGCCGCTGGGGGAGCTCCTGCAGGGGCTGCAGGTGCGCGCGCTGATGACGGTGCCGCTCGCGGTGGGCGAGCGCGTGCTGGGCGCGCTCTCGCTGTACTCGAGCGACCCGCACCGCAGCTACAGCGAGCTGGACCTGCACTTCACCGAGGAGCTGGGCGCGCGCGCCGCGCTCGCGCTGGAGAACGCGCGGCTGCTGGGCCAGGCGCAGGCGGCGCTCGAGCTCATCGGCGTGGCGGCGCACGACCTGGGCAACCCCCTGCTCGCGCTGCAGCTCAAGCTGCGCCGCCTGCGCATGGGGCCCGGCGCGGAGGCCCCCGTGCGCGAGGGGCTCGCGGGCGCCGAGCGCCAGGCGCGCACGCTGGGGCAGATGATGTGGAACCTGCTGGACCTCTCGCGCCTCTCGGCGAACCGGCTCTCGCTCGAGCCCGAGCCCCTGGAGCTGGGCGCGCTCGTGCGCGAGGTGGCCGACCGCTTCCAGGACCAGGCACAGGAGGCCGGCTGCGCCCTGAGCGTGCGCGTGGAGGGCGAGGTGCACGGGGTGTGGGACCGGATGCGGCTGGACCGGGTGGTGACGAACCTGCTCTCCAACGCGCTGAAGTTCGGCCGCGGGGCCCCCGTGCAGGTGGGCTTGAGCGTGGACGGGGCGCTCGCGCGCCTGAGCGTGCAGGACGGCGGCTGCGGCATCCCGCCCGAGGCGCAGGAGCGCATCTTCCACCGCTTCGAGCGCGTGACGGGCGAGCGCGCCCAGGCAGGCTTCGGCCTGGGGCTCTACATCGTTCGCGAGCTGGTGGAGGCGCACGGCGGCAGCATCCGCGTGGCGAGCGAGCCGGGTCGCGGCGCCCGCTTCACGGTAGAGCTGCCCGGCGTGGTGACGCAGGGCCTGCGGCCGACAGAGCCGCGCGGCGGGGCGGCGCTGCACGCGCTGGGCTGAGCGACGGGGACGCAGCTGCGCCCCCTTCCCTCACCCTGACCCTCTCCCAGAGGGAGAGGGGACGGCTTCGCTCACCTGCTCCCTCTTCGCAGAGGGCTCAGACGCTGAGCGGGCGCGAGACGCCGAGGCGGCAGGCCAGCATCGCCATCTGGGTGCGGTTCTCCGCGCCCAGCTTGCGGTAGATGCTGGTGATGTGCGCCTTCACCGTGCGCTCGGTGATGTCCAGGTAGGCGGCGATCTTCAGGTTGTCCGCCCCGGCCGCCACGTAGCCGAGCACCTCGCGCTCGCGCGGGGTGAGGCTCGCCAGCGCGTCCGGGATCTGCGGCTCGTTCGTCGCGTGGCCCGGGGAGGGGAAGGCCTCCGGAGGCATCAGGCGCTCGCCGTTCGCCACGGCCTGCACCGCGGCGAGCACGTCGTCGCAGCTCGCCGTGAGCTTGCAGAGGAAGCCGCTCGCCCCGGCGCGGAAGGCGCGCTCCATGGTGTCCGTGTCCCGGCTGCCGCTGAGCACCAGCGAGCGCACCTGGGGGTGGAAGTCGTGGATCTGCTGCACCACGGTGAGCCCGTCCTCGGCGACCGGGCTGTCCTGGCGCTCGAGCCACAGGTCCACCACCGCCACGTGCGGCGGGTCCCGGCTCACGCGCGCGAGGAAGTTCTTCGAGTCGCCGCAGCGCGCGAGGACCTCCAGCCCCGAACCCTCCAGGAATGCCACCAGACTCTCGCGGAAGACCGTCTGGTCCTCCAGGATTGCCACTCGGATTCGTGTATCCATTGGTACCTCTCCTCCCCCATGAGGACCCTGCGGCGCGGCGCTGCGGTACGGCACTCCGGTACAACCCCGCGTGCCACAGCATAGCCTCGGGCCGTGGCAACTGCTTCGCGGGGAGGTTGCGCGGAGGTCGGGAATATCCACCCGGTGCCCGAGCACTCCCATTGTACCCCCAGTGGGGTGAGACTGATCTCAGGCGTACAGCGCTGTCGTGGAGAGGACCCCATGCCCGTCCCCCGTCCAATCCCCTCCCCGCGCCGGCTCGCGGTCGCGGGCAGTACGGGGGCGGTGGGCCGCACGCTCGTGCGGCTGGCCCCCCAGGTGCAGCCCGGGCTCGCGCTCGTGCCGCTCGTGCGGCGGCGCTCGGCGGCGAGCGCCCCGCCGGGCGCGGCGCTGGTGGACTTCCAGGGCCCGGACGCGGTGGAGGAGCTGGCGCGGGCGCTGCGCGGCGCCACCACGCTGCTGCAGCTGGTGGGCACCATGCGCCGGCGCTTCGCGAGCGGGGACACCTACGAGACGAGCGACGTGGGCACCACCCGCACGCTCCTGCAGGCGGCCGTCCGGGCGGGGAGCGTGGACCACGTGGTGCTGCTCAGCGCCACCGGCGCGGGGCGCCCCGTGGGCGCCTACCTCAAGGCCAAGGCCCAGGCCGAGGCGCTGGTGCGCGCGAGCGGCCTGCCCTTCACCCTGGTGCGCCCCAGCGCCTTCGAGGGCGAGGGGCACCGCCCACCGCCCGGCAGCCACCTGCTCGCGCACCTGCCGGGCCTGCGCGCGCTGCGCCCCATCCCGGTGGAGGCGCTCGCGCGGGCGCTGCTGCACGTGGGCGCCACCCGCACGGGCCTCGGCGCGGTGCTCGAGGGCGAGGCGCTGTGGGCGATGGTCCGGGAGAGCGGCGCTAGCCCTCCGGCAGGGTGAAGAAGAAGCTGGTCCCCTGCCCCGCCTCGCTCGCGACCCAGATGGCGCCGCCGTGCGCCTCCACCACCGCGCGCGCGATGTAGAGGCCGAGGCCTGCGCCCGGGTGGCCGCGGTCCTTGCCGCGCCAGAAGCGGCCGAACACCTGGGGCAGCTCCTCGGCGGAGAGGCCGGGCCCCTCGTCCGCGACGCAGAAGAGGAACTCGCCCTCGCGCGCCTCGCCCCGGATGGTGACGGCGCCGCCGCGCGGGCTGAAGCGCAGCGCGTTGCCCACCAGGTTGTTGAACACCTGCAGCACGCGCTCGCGGTCGCAGAACACCGGGGCCTCGGGCACGGGCAGCGCGCTCACCAGGCGCACGCCGCGCTCGGCGGCGAGCGGGCTGTGCGCCTCGAAGGTGCCCTCCACGAGCGAGCGCGCCGGGTGGCGCTGGGGGCGCAGGGGGAGCCGGCCCGCCTCGAGGCGCCCGAGGTCCAGCAGGTCTCCCACCAGCCGCCGCATCCCGGCCACCGACTGCTGGATCCACCGCACGCGCTCGCGCGCCGCCGCGCCCGCCTCCCCCGCCGGCAGCTCCTGCTGCAGCACCTGGGCGGTGGTGGTGATGGCGAGCAGGGGCGTCGCGAGGTCGTGGCTCACGAAGGCCATCATGTCCTCGCGCGCCTGCAGCGCCCCTTGCGTCTTGCGGTACAGGCGCGCGTTCTCGATGGCGAGCGCGGCGCGCCGCGCGAGCTCCTCGGCGAGCGCGAGGTCCTTCTCGTCGTAGCGGCGCTCGGGGCGCGCGGAGACGAAGGTGAGCGCGCCGAAGGTGCCACCGGGGGTGCGCAGGGGCGCGGAGATGAGCGAGTGCATGCCCACCTCGCGCAGGGCCGCCACCAGCTCGGGGTCCTGCTGCGAGCGCTCGATCGCGGAGGGGTCCAGCTGCGCCACCAGCTGCCCCTGCCCGGTGCGCAGCACGCGGGTGACGGCCCAGTCGGTGTCCGGGTGCACGCGGTGGCGCACCCGCTCGAGCAGCTGCGCCTTGGTGGGGTCCGCGTGCGCCACCAGCACCTCCTCGCCGAAGGGCGGCTCGCGGCGCACGAGCGTCACGGCGCACCAGTCGGCGAGCTCGGGCACGGCGAGCAGCATCGCGCGCTGCAGGGTCTGCTCGTAGTCCAGGGAGCTGGCGAGCACACGGCTCGCCTCGCTGAGCAGGCGCTGGCCGGCGGCCGCGCGCCGCTGCTCCGTCACGTCGAAGAAGGCGGTGACGGCGGCCACCACCCGTCCGCTCGCGTCGCGCACGGGCCCGGCGCTCTGGCGCATCACCCCGCGCGTGCCGTCGCCGCGCAGGAACTCCGTCTCCTCGCCCAGCACCGTCTCGCCGCGGCGCACCGCGCGCGCGAGCGGCCACTCCTCGGCGGGCAAGGGGCTTCCGTCCGCGCGGAAGCCCTGCACGCGCCCGTAGCCGTCCACCGAGTCCACGGGGCTGTTGGGGGTGCGGACGATCTCCTCCACCCGCCGGTTCACCAGCATGCTCTTGCCGCTGGGCGCCTCGGCGATGACCACGCCGGCGGGCATCTGCTGCAGCACCGCCTCCAGGAGGAAGCGCTCCGTGCGCAGCTGCGAGAGCAGGTGCGCGCGCGCCTGCTCCGCCACCTTGCGCGCGCTGATGTCCAGCACCGTCATCCCGATGCCCATCAGCCAGCCGCCCGGGGTGCGCACCGGGTAGTAGCTCGCGAGCCCGTGCAGCCTCCCCTCGCGAGGCTCGCGGCCGTGGCCGCCACCGCCGGGGCCCTCGCGCAGGTCGAGCGGTGCGGCCGGCGCCGGCAGCTCCAGCTCCTGGTCGAAGAGCGGCTCGCCCGAGTCGCGCACCTGGCGCAGGCGCGCCTCCAGCGCGGCGTGCATGGCGGGGGGCAGCGCGGTGGGCAGGAAGTCGCGCGCGGCCCGCCCCAGGTGCGCCGCCACGCTGCGCCCGTTCATGCGCGCGAGCGCGTCGTTGATGCGCACGCAGCGCAGCTCCAGGTCGAAGAGCGCGTGGCCGAAGGGCGCGGTGTGCAGCAGCGTGTCCAGCAGCGCGAGGCTCTCCTCCTTGCGCCGCAGCGCCCCTTCCGCCTCGCGCGCGAGCCGCGCGTTGTCCGCGGCCTGCCCGATGCGGCGCGCGAGCTCCTCGGCGAGCGCGAGCATGGCGATGTCCGAGTGCCCGGGGCGCCCCGGGCGCTCGGACTGGACGAGCAGGAACACCGCGCCCAGCTGCAGCCCGCGCGACGCGATGGGCACCCCCACCCCCACCACGCCCTCGAGCCCCGCGGCGCGCAGGAGCTGCAGCTGCTGCTCGTCCTCTGCCGCGGCCTGCAGCTGCGCGTCCGTCACCGGCGCGAGCCGCGGGGTGCGCTCGGGGCCCAGCAGGCGCAGCAGCGGCGAGGGCGCGGCGCGCCGGTGCGGGCTGCGGCGGGCGAGCGCGTGCAGGGCCGCCTCGCAGCCCGGGTCCACGTGCGCGGCGGCGCGCCACGCGGGGTCCGCCGCCTCCGCCTCCCCCACCTCCACGAGCAGGTCCACCACCACGCCGTCCACCAGCTCGGGCACCGCGAGCCGCACCACGGCGTCCAGCGTCTCCTCGGGCTCGGGCGCGCTCGCGAGCAGCTTGCTCGCCTCGGCGAGGAAGGCGGCGCGCGCGCTGGTGGCCTCGGCCTCCGCGCGGGCGCGGTGCTCGGCCTCGTAGAGGCGCGCGCGCTCGAGCGCCTGGCTCAGGTGCTGCGCCAGCGCGAGGAGGAAGGCGCGGTCCTCCGGCCCGAAGTACTGCGCGGTGGGAAAGCCCAGCGAGAGCGCGCCCACGGTGCGCCCGCCCGCGCCCGTGAGCGGGATGGCGGCGAGCGCGCGCGAGCCGGTGTGCGGCAGCGTGAGGGCGCTGAAGGCGGGGTACTCCTGGGCGTAGGCCTCCGGGGTGCCCAGCCACTGCGGCTCGCCCGTGCGCACCACCTGGGTGAGGGGCGTGCGGGTGCTCAGGGGGATGCGCTGGAAGCGCTCGCGCACGGCGGCCGGGATGTCCTGCGAGGAGAGCAGCTCGAGCGCCTCGCCGTGCAGGTCCAGCAGCGCCACCGCGCCGGTCTGTGCGCCGAGCGCCTCGCGCGCCTGGCCCATCACCACCTCCACCACCTCCACGCGCGTGAGCGCGGTGCCCAGCGCGGCGATGACCCGCTGCAGGCGCTGGGTGCGCTCGGTGGCCGCGTGCGCCTGGGCGTAGAGCCGCGCGTTGTCCACCGCGAGCGCGGCGCGCCGGCCGAGGTCCGCGGCGAGCGCCAGCGTCTGGGCGCCGGGAAGCCTTCGTCCGCCGGGGCTGCTGAGCAGGGTGAGCGTGCCCAGGGTGCGGCCGCGCGCGAGCAGGGGCACCACCGTGCAGCAGCCCACGTCCAGCACGCCCACCAGCCCCAGGGGCCCCGCGCGCCCGGGCACGGGATGCAGGGGCTCGAGCAGCAGCGGCTCGCCGCGCTCCAGCACCTGCGCGCGCGCGCTGCCCGGCTCGGGGCGCAAGGGGGTGGCGCGCACGGCGGCCGCGAGCGATGCGAGCGCGGGGTCCGCGTGGGCCACCGCGCGCTGGGCCGGGGCCTCGGGGCGCTCGGCGAGGTCCACCACGCACCAGTCGGCGAGGAAGGGCACCGCCACCTGCGCGCACGCCGAGAGCGTCTGCGCCTCGTCCAGGGACTGGGCGAGCGCCACGCTCGCCTCGGCGAGGAAGTGCTCGCTCGCGGCCGCGAGCTCGCGCTCCGCCTCGCCCTCCTCGCCTGCGGCCGGCTGCAGCAGCAGGAGCGCGCCCTCGAGCTCCCCGCGCTCGCCGCGCAGCGGCACCGTGCTCGCGCGCACCTCGCGCCTCGCCGTGCCCGCTCCCCCGGCCGCGGGGATGCTGAAGCGCTCGGCGCCCACGGCGCTCTCGCCCGCGAGCACGCGCGCGGCGAAGGAGGCGGGGCGGGCCTGGCCCTGCAGGGGCCGCAGCCCGAAGCGCTCGGGCAGCTCCGCGAGCGGGCCGCGCAGCTGCCCGGCGCTGGTCCCGAAGAGGCGCGCGGCGGCGTCGTTCGCCCAGAGGATGAGGCCCGCGGCATCCGAGACGAGCACCGCCTCGGGCAACAGGGCGAGCACGCCCTCCAGGCGCTGCAACACACCCTGCACCGGCGTGGCGGCCTCGCCGCCGAGCTTCCGCTTCATGGGCGTCCCCCCCGGGACCGTGGCCCGAACCGCGGCCGCAGAGGGTCTTACCCCAGACGCGGGGCGCTTGTCAGAGGGGGCGTGCGCAAGAGGTGCGCAGCAGGACGGTCACTGCAGTGTCACAGGAGGTCTGCACCGTGCTCACAACAGGTCTGCGACCTCCTGGAACACGCGGCGGAAGTCGCCCGCGGCCTCGATCAGGCGCAGGTTCTGCCCGAGGCCCCCGGTGGCGCGCAGGAAGAGCACGGCCTCGGGGGGCGGGCGCACCTTGAGCGCCTTGGCGGCGTTCTTCGTGAAGTGGCGGCGCAGGTCGGCGTTGATCTCGCAGCGCGCGTAGTCGTACGCGTCCGTGCGCCAGGGGCGCCCGGCGATGTCCAGGATCTCGAGCAGGAAGGCGGCCGCCTCCGCCTCGGGCAGCTCCACGGTGAAGCCCACCGCCCGGCAGAGCGAGAGGGCGTCGCGCGCCTCGAAGCGCAGGGCCTGCAGGAACAGCGTGCGGTTGGCCTGCACGAACGCCGGGCTGAAGCGCTTGATGCTGCCGAAGTCCAGCACGCCGAGCCGGCCGTCAGGCAGCACCAGGAAGTTGCCCGGGTGCGGGTCCGCGTGGATCAGCCCCTCGAGGAAGAAGGGGCCGTAGATGGCGCGCACCAGCTGCCGGCTCACGCGGAAGCGCTCCACGGCGGGCGGCCGCGTGGGCACCCAGTCCTTGAGCGTGGGGCCGGGCAGGAGCTCCAGGGTGAGCACGCGCTCGGCGCTGCGCGCGTCCA
The DNA here is from genome assembly GCF_009659535.1 of Aggregicoccus sp. 17bor-14. Lineage (NCBI taxonomy): Bacteria > Pseudomonadati > Myxococcota > Myxococcia > Myxococcales > Myxococcaceae > Aggregicoccus > Aggregicoccus sp. 17bor-14. The sequence continues at coordinate 348,877 of NZ_VJZZ01000006.1, read as the reverse complement.
CCACCCCGGGCACCACCAGGTCGGGCAGCCGCTCGACGGAGGCCGCGAAGGCGCGCGCGAGCTCCGCCTCGCGCCGGTAGTCCAGCTCCAGGAGCAGCTCCTGGCACACCTCGCGGTAGTAGGCGCTGCCGTCCAGCCCCTTGCCGGCGAGCGACACCGTCTTCACCACCAGCCCCAGGTTGTCCAGGTCCCCCTGCAGGCTCTGGCGCACGCCCGGGTACTGCACCTTCACCGCCACCTCGCGCCCGTCCTCGAGCCGCGCGCGGTGCACCTGGCCGAGGCTCGCCGCGGCGAAGGGCGCGCGCTCGAAGTGCGCGAAGAGCCGCTCGGGCGGGGCGCCCAGCTCCTCCTCCACCACGCGCGCCACCTGGGCGTACGCCATGGCGGGCGCCTGGTTCTGCAGCCGCGCGAGCACCTGCCGCACCTCGGGGCCGAGCAGGTCCGGGTCCATGGCGGCCATCTGCCCCAGCTTCATCGCCGCGCCCTTCAGGTCCCCCAGCGTGGCCACCAGCTTCTCGGCGGTGCCGCGGCTGAGCAGCTCCGCCTCGCCGCCCGTGAGCCGGCGCGCGCCGCCGCGCAGCGCATCCACCCCCAGCTGCGCGCCCAGCCCCGCGAGCCGGCGGAAGCGGTCGAAGCGCCCGGAGGGCGGGAGGGAGCCCTCGCCGTCGTCAGCGGGAGAGGAGGAGGCGCTGCGGTCGGAGTCTCTGTCGGGGGGAGCGGAGGCCATGGGGTGCGGAGGGGGATCATGCAGCGGATGCACGGGGAGAGGCCACGTTGCGCACGCCTGCCCGGTCTCCCCCCGCCCGGCTCATGCAGCAGGCGGGGCGCTCGTGCGCAGGCGCAGGGCGCGCCAGAGGCGCAGCAGCTCGAGGTGCAGCGGGTCGTGGCGCAGGGCCTCCTCGCAGCTGAGCAGCGCGGCGGCGCGCTGGCCGGCGGCCTCCAGCGAGCGTGCGGCCGCGAGCGCGCGCTCGCTGGGCTCGGCCGCCCGGCGGGCCTCGGAGAGGTGGCGGCGGCGCGCCTGCTCCAGCTGGCTCACGGTGAGCCCCTCGGCGAGGCAGCGCGCCACGCCCTCGAGGTTGCCCAGGCCCGCGTCGTAGTCCACGCGGCGCTCGGGGTGCCCCAGCACGTGCAGCGCCCGGCTCACGCGCTCGAGCGTCCCCTCCACCTGGGTGCGCTGCGCGGCGGAGAGGGGGCCGGAGAGCAGCGGCTCCAGCGTGCGGCGGCAGGCGCGCGCCGCGTCGCGCAGCGCCTCCTGGCCCGCGTTGGGGGGCACGCCGAGCACCGCGTAGTGCGAGCCCTGCAGCCGGCGGCGGAAGTCGCGCAGGCAGCGCTCGGCCTCGGCGCTCTCGCGCGGCGCGGGCCCGGGGGCCATGGGCGGCGCCAGGCGCTCTCCGGAGAGCAGCCGCGCGAGGGCCTCGAGCAGCGCGGGCGTCGCATCGCGCAGCTCCACGCCGTAGCCGGCGGCCATGCCCCAGGTGCGCGCCTGCTCCGCCGTCACGTGGCGCACCACCTGCCCCGTGCAGGGCAGCTCGCCGCCCGGCAGCTGCAGCAGCAGCGCCACCTGGGAGAAGAGCGGCGGCGGCGCGCGCTCGGTGCGCAGCAGCAGCCCGCTGCGCCCCACCCGCTCGCAGGCGAGCCGCTCGTCCTGCGCGCCGCTGCTCGCCGTCAGCACCCGGGCGAAGAAGTGCGCGGGCACGCACGCGGCCTCCAGCGCGCGCTTGAGCTCGAGCGCCGAGCCGTAGCGCTCGCCGGGCCTGCGCGCCATCGCCCGCTGCAGCACCCGCGAGAGCGCCTCGGGCACCGCGGGCGCGAGCGCGTGGGCCGGGGGCGGGGTGTGCTGCAGGTGCGCGAGCAGCACCTCGGCGGCGTGGCTGCCGGTGAAGGGCAGCCGCCCGGTGAGCAGCAGGTAGCCCATCACCCCGGCCGCGTAGAGGTCCGTGCGCGCATCCACGGGCTCCTCCGCGCCCTGCTCGGGGGCCATGAACTCGGGGGTGCCCAGCACCAGGCCCCCGAGCGTGCTCGGCTCACCGGGCGCGCGCCCCAGCTGCTTCGCGATGCCGAAGTCCAGCAGCTTCACCCGCGGGGGCGCCCCGCCCTCCGCGGGCAGCACGAGCACGTTGGCGGGCTTGAGGTCGCGGTGGATGATGCCGCAGGCGTGCGCGGCGGCGAGCGCCTCGCACACCTGGCCCAGCAGGGCCACGGCGCGCGCGGGCGGCAGCGGCGCGCCGCGCGCGTGGACATCGAGGCTCTCGCCCTCCAGGTACTCCATGACGAGGTAGGGGCGGCCGTCGCGCAGGTCCAGGTCGAACACCTGCACCACGTTGGGGTGCTGGATGCGGCTCACGGCGCGCGCCTCGCGCAGGAAGCGCTCCACCAGCCCCGCGTCCGAGGCGAGGTGCGCGTGCAGCAGCTTGAGCGCCACGCGCTTGCCGATCAGCGCGTGCTCGGCGAGGTACACGCGGCCCATGCCGCCCTCCCCCAGCACGCGCAGCACGCGGTAGCTGCCGAGCCGCTCTCCCGGAGTGAGCCTTGCGCCGAGCCCCGCGCGCGCGCGGGGAGAGGCGGCCGCGGGGCCCTGCGAGAAGAGCAGCGTGCCGCTCGCCTCGCCGCGGGCGCGCACCAGCGTCGCGCCCCCCGACAGGCTCGGAGACGGACTGCGCGCCGGGCACGGCGCGGCGAGGGGATGGACGGTGGAGCAGGAGCAGGAGCGGGTGGGGAGCACGGGGAGCACGGGGAGCGCACGGGTGCTGCGGGCAAGGTGGAAGACGGGCGTGCTGCGCTGCAGAAGTCCCGGGCCCCCCCACGGCCTTCCCCCCACCGTCCGCCGCCCAGGTGGGGACGGCCCAATGCGAGGCGCGTGCCGCCGCGGCGCGATCGCAGCGGGTGTCCGCAAGTGCGCGAAGGTCTTGCACTTCGCTACGGGTTCCGCTGCGGCTGCAGCGCCCGGGGGCCTGTACGCCGGAAAGAAGGACAGCGTCCTCCCGGCAACTCTTACCGTCGGGGGATGTGAACCTTGCGAGGGCGCTGGCACGGCCCTACCTCGTCGCCGCTGCTCCCCGTTCCCATGACGATCCTCCCCGAGCCCTACCCGCGCAGCCGCCAGCACTACCGGGTGGCGTGCCACCTGCCCGTGCGGGTGCGCAACGCGTGGCGCGCGGTGGAGGGGCGCTGCCGCGACCTGAGCCTGCAGGGGATGCTGCTGATGCCGGGGGCCGAGGGTGGCAATGCGCTGCTGCCGGTGGGCGAGAGCGTGGACCTGCTGCTGGAGCTGCCCGTGGGAGGGCCCGGCCCGGTGCGCGTGTGCGGCGAGGTCCGCTATCACTGCGCGCTGCCGGAGGGGCAGCCCGCGGTGGGCATCCTCTTCACCAACATGGCCGAGGGGCACCTCGCGCGGCTGCGCCGCTTCCTCGAGGCCGCCGAGCAGCTGCGCGGCAGCTGAAGCACGCTACGGCGCGCGCGCCCGGTTCTTGTCCCAGATGGCGTAGAGCAGCACGAGGAACGAGACGAGCCGGCCCACGTAGAGGAAGTAGCTGCGCTCGTCGTCCACGCGCAAGAGCGCGATGGCGGCGCTGTTCGCGCCCATGATGCTGAAGGCGAGCGCGAAGAAGCCGAAGAGCCGGTCGCGGCTGCTGCGCCAGTAGCGCAGGAAGAAGAGCGCCACGGTCCAGTAGCCCATCATCACCGCGCCGTTGAGCAGCAGCTTGAGGCTCTCGTACACCATGGCTAGTCCGCCTCCCAGATGAGGCCGAAGAGCAGCGTGCCCACGCCCAGCAGGGCGAAGACGGTGCGCACCAGGCTGAGGTCCGCGGTGGGGAACACCATCTTGTCCAGCACGAGGAAGAGGTTGTTGAGGAAGAGCGCCACGAAGCACAGCCCGCTCCAGAAGAGGAGCCGGTGGCCGCTGTGCCTGTAGCCGCGCAAGAGCAGCGCCGCGACGGCGGCGGAGGTGAGGGCGCACAGGACGTAGACCGCTTCAGCCATGGCGTGTCAGTCCTTCTTCAACCGGAAGGCGTTGGCGAACGACTTCAGCCGGTCCGCGGGACGGCTGAAGATGAACGAGATGACGCTCACCCGTCGAGTCGAATAGCTCGCCGCGAGCTCGGTCACCGCCTGCGCGTCCTCGGAGGAGGCCGGCGCGAAGCGGTAGGTGGCGGGCGCCCCGCCCTCGCACGCGAGCAGCCCGCGCGCGCACAGGTCCTCCATGCGCCCGGTGGCGCTGGCCTCCATGATGCGCAGCTCCTGCGCGACGCCCGCGGAGGTCCAGGTGCGGCCCGGCTGGGCGCGCAGGAGCAGGAGCACCTCCAGCTTCTCGATCGAGTCGATGTGCGACTCGATGAAGCGCTGGACGCGCGGTGGGAGGGACGCTTCGGACACGCCTTTCCCTTTGCCCGAAGATGCGTGGAGGTCAAACCTTTTCTGCGGGTGCCGCCCCATCCGCCGGCAGACGTGCCCGCAAGGTGACGCCTGGGCCGCCGCCCGCTGCGCCTCCGGCCTCTCCGGCCGCGCCATCGGGCTCGATCTCCAGCCGTCCGCCGAGCCGGCGCAGCAGATGGTGGGCGAGCCACAGCGCGAGCGCGTCCGAGCGGGCGGGGTCCGGCGGCAGCTCCGCGTCGAGCACCGGGCCGGGGTCCTCGGGCGCGCGGCCCGCGTGGCGCACGCACAGCTGCACCTCGCCCCCTTCGGTGTGTGCGAGCTCGAGCGCCACCGCCCCACCCTCGCCGTGGCGCAGCGCGTGGCCGAGCAGCGCGGTGGCCACCTGCTCCAGGCGCCGGCGATCCCAGCGCCCGCGCAGCCCGCCCTCCGGCAGGCGCAGCGCGAGCGGACGGCCGCTGCGCGCGAGCGGCTCGTGGAAGTGCGCGGCCACCTCGCGCGCCAGCGCCGCGAGGTCCATGTCCGCGAGCTCCAGCTCCAGCTCGCGCTGCCCCGCGCCCAGGCGGCTGAGGTCCAGCAGGTTGTCCACCAGCACGTCCAGCCGGCGCGTGGGGTGCTCGAGCGAGCCCAGCGTGGCGAGCAGCTCCTCGCGCGGCACCCGCGCGGGCTCCGGCAGGTCCTGGGCGCGGCCCAGCGCGTGGCCCAGCTCCAGCGTGAGCGCGCCCACGGTGAGCTTCAGCTCCTGGCTCGTGAGCGAGAAGAGCCCCTCGCGCAGCCGCAGCGCGCGCATCTCCTCGCGCAGCACCTGCTCGCGCGCGAGCGCCCGCTCCATCTCCAGCCGGCGCGCGGCCTCGGCGAGCGCGCGCTCGTGCTCGCGCGCCTGCGCCTCGTGCAGCGCCTCCTGCTGGCGGCGCGCGAGCACCGTCTTGTGGTGCAGGTCCACGAACACCGAGACCTTGGAGCGCAGGATGTCCGGGTCCGCGGGCTTGAACAGCACGTCCACCGCGCCCACCGCGTAGGCGCGCATCTCCGGCAGCTCCGAGCGCCCCAGCGCGGTGAGGAAGAGGATGGGGGTCTGCCGGCTGCGCTCGCGGTCGCGGATGAGCCGCGCCGTCTCGAAGCCGTCCAGGTCCGGCAGCATCACGTCCAGGATGATGGCGGCGAAGTCGTGGTGCAGCAGCTGGCGCAGCGCCTCGCGCCCGCTGTGCGCGGGCACCAGGATCTGCTGCAGCGGCGCGAGCGTGGCCTCGAGCGCAGCGAGGCCCTTCGCGTCGTCGTCGACGAGCAGGATGCGTGTCGGCTCGCTCGTGCGCAGCCCCATCCGGTGGTCCCCCCTGCGCCGGCCCCGCCCGCGTGCAGGCGGGGCTCTCCACTTCTTCGCCCGTTGCGGGCCTGGGGCCCAAACGCCGGACCGGGGCAGCTGACGGGTCCCCGACACTGGCCCCGGCCGCGCGTCGCGTGCGGGACGCTCGGAGGCCCGCGCGCCTAGTTCTTCACGCGCGGGGGCGGGGCGAGCACGCGCACGGTCATCTCGCCGTCCTCGGCCACCACCTGGCTCACCGCCTCGCGCTGCTCGGGGCTGAGCCGGGCCACCGCGCGCAGCGTGGCCACCAGCACCAGCACCTCCACGGGCGAGGGCAGCCCGATACCCTGGGGGCCCGTCTTGAGCGGCAGGGGCACGCGCGCCGCGCGCCCCGCGGCCGCGAGCGCCTCGGTGGCGTAGGCGGGCTTGTCGTCCAGGGTGACGGCGATGGCGGGCAGCCTCCGCGCCGCCTCCGCGTGGCCGTGGCCCTGCAGGTCGGTGAGCGTGCGCAGCGCGCCCGGCTGCAGGTAGAGCGCGAGCCCCACGTCCTGCTCCCCCTGCCCGAACACGCTGCCCTCGAAGGTGTGCGAGAGCGGCCCGCTCACCATCACGTCGAAGCCCTGCGCGTCGTCCCAGCGCTGCCAGGGGCGCGCCTCCCAGAACTCCGCCGTGGCCTGCAGGAGCAGCAGCGCCTTGTCCGAGCCGAGGCTCGCGAGCCCCCGCTGGCCCCAGGCCATGAAGGTGGCGATGGCGGCGCGCTGCGCGAGCGCGGCGAGCGGCGGGGGCGCGGGGTGCACGCCGAAGGGGGCGGCCACCTCGCGCAGCGCGGGCTCGCAGCGCACCTCCGCGGGGTCCAGCCCCTGCAGGAGCTCGCCGAGTCCCGCGCGCGCTCCCTCCTCGCCCTCGGGCGCGAACACCGGCGGCGCGAAGTCCCCCGAGTCCGCGATGCGCAGGTAGACGTGGACGTGGCCTTCGGAGAGCGGGACGGGGCCCAGGCGCAGCAGGTGGTACATGGGGCAGCCTTACAGGGTCAGGGCGGCGCTGTCTGCACCAGCTCGCGCACGCGGCTGACGAGGTCGTCCACGTCGAAGGGCTTCTGGATGAAGGGCACGTCCGGGTGCTGGGTGCGCGTCTTGGCGGCGTCCACCGCGCTCATCAGCAGGATGGGGACGCTCGCGTAGGCGGGGTTCGCCTTGAGCGTGCTGATGAGCTTCAGGCCGTCCATCAGCGGCATCATCCAGTCGGTGAGCACCAGGTGCGGGCGCTCCTCGGCCATGCGCTCCAGGGCCTGCTGGCCGTTGCTCGCGGTGAGCACCCGGTAGCCCTCGTCCAGCAGCAGCGTGGCGAGCGCCTCGAGGAGCGCGAACTCGTCGTCGACCACCAGCACCGTCTTCATGGCAGCTCGGGCGCAGACTCGGCGCCGGGCGCCGGGAGGGAGGGCTCGCGCGTGAGCCCCGCGAGCAGCGCTTCACTGCCCTCGAGCGGGGTGCTCACCTCGAGGCCGCGCGCACCGATGCGGAACTCGCGCACCGCGGCGTCGAAGCCCGCGTCGCGCACCTTGAGCACGCTGACGAGCCGGCGGGTGTGGGCGTGGTGCTCGAGCAGGCGCAGCACCACGGCGTTGTCGGCCAGGCCCGAGACCGCCGGGAGCACCGGGAGCTCGGCACCGGTCGCTCCGGCGAAGCTCGAGGGCGCGGTGAGCAGCGTGGTGACGCCGCGGTGGCGCAGCACCTGCACCAGCGCGGGCAGGAAGGTGCCCAGCCGCTGCGCCCCACCCTCCGCGGCCTGCAGCCCGCCCAGCCCGTCCAGCACCAGCCGGCGCGTGCCCAGGCGCTCCACCGCCTCCAGCAGCCGCTCGGCCAGCGCATCCAGCGTGTCGTCCACGGGGGCCTGCCACAGGTGCGCGAAGCCCTCGCCGAGCTGCAGCCCCAGCCGCTGCGCCTTGCGCTGCAGGGGCAGGGGCGGCTCCTCGAAGTTGAAGAGCAGGCCGGGCTCGCCGCGCGCGAGCCCCTCGGCGAGGAAGTGCAGGCCCAAGAGCGTCTTGCCCGCCCCCGAGGCGCCGAGCACCAGGGTGAGGCTGCCCGCGCTCACGCCCTCCGGCAGCATGGCGTCCAGGGAGGGCACGCCCAGGTGCACGCGCGCGCTGCCGTCGCCGGGCGGGGGCGTGCGCGGGGCGCAGGCCTCGAGCCGCGGCCACACGCGCACGCCGCTGTCGCGGATGGAGAGCAGGTGGCTGCCGGGCAGCGTGGCGCTGCCGCGGAACTTGCGCACGGTGAGCGAGCGCGCGCCCGCCTCGCGCCCGTCCCCCAGCTGCTGGCGCAGCTCGAGGATGCCGTCCACCATGGTCTGCTCGGGGGACTGGGGGCCCGCGCCCGGCGGGAGCACGTCCGGGGTGTGCGGGTGGGTGAGCAGCAGCACGGTGCAGCGGGTGAGGTCCGAGAAGGTCTGCAGCTCGTGCACGAACTTCTTGAACTCGCGCGCGCTGCCGGCCGTCTCCTCCGCCTGGATGAGCCCGTCCAGCACCAGCAGGCGGGTGCCGTGCTGGCGCGTCTCGCGGCGCAGCAGCTCGAGCAGCCCGGCGAGCCCGCCCTCCTCCAGCGTGCGGAAGGCGCTCACGTAGTACACGTCGTGCGGGACGCGCTCGGGGTCGAAGAAGGCGAGCGGCCGCAGGTACGCCATCATCCGCGCGTGGCTCTCGGCCAGCAGCGTGACGTAGAGGCAGCGCCCGCCCTCGCGCGCCTGGGCGAAGGCCACCTGGTTCGCGAGCAGCGTCTTGCCGGTGCCGGGCGTGCCGGTGACGATGTACACGCCGCCGCGCAGCAGCCCCCCGCCCAGCACCGCGTCCAGGCCGGGCACGCCCGTGTGCACGCGCTCGGTGAGCTCGGCCCTGGGCTCGACCCTGGGCTCGGCCTTCAGGTCCACTCGCGGCTCGGGTCTGGGGTCGACTCTGGGCTCGGTGGGAGTCATCGGCGGCGCACGCTCCGTCCGCCTTCCCATAGCCCGATTCGCGGGCGGGGCGAGCGCTTTTTGCGGGGGGCCCCGGCCACGTGTGCGCTGCGTGACCCGCAGGCGCCGCGCAGGGCCGGGCGCTAGGATGGAGGGGCGATGGCAGAACAGTCCCCGCCGTACTGGCGCCTCCTCTCGGTCCTCTTCAGCTCCCAGCCCCTCACCCCACCCCTCGCCCACGCGCTCCTGCAGGTGGCGCTGGACCTGCACCGCCGCGACGCGAGCGCGGGCGAGGTGCAGGGCGAGCTGCACAGTGGCCAGGTGCGCAACCTGCGCAAGCACGTGATGCTGGGGGCCATCGGCGGGCCCTCCTTCGAGGCCAGCGTGGAGACCGAGCGGGGGAGCGGCACCGTGCGCTTCCTCCTCACCCGCGAGGCGCTGGAGCTGCTGGACGCGCAGGGGCCGGAGGCCTCGCGGCCGCGCGCCCCCGCCTACCTCAACTAGCGAGGTGGGACGCCGTGCAGGCGGGCGGGCGCGCGCGGGTGGCTCCCCGCGCCCGGGCGGGTGCGCACCTTGAGGGGTGAAGTCCCCCGACCCCGGACAACCTCCAGAGGAGCGCCATGAGCCGCAGCGACGACCCCACCCACTGGCAGCGCGAGCACGAGCGTGCGCGCCTGCGCGAGAAGGAGCTCAAGGACCTGGAGGTGGAGCGCAACCGCGGCCCCCGTCCGCTCGAGGGGCTGTCCAGCGGCGGCCACACCACCTGGACGGGCCAGCAGGACGACCGGGCGGCGGCCGAGGTGCACGGCCACGACCGCGAGGACGCCGAGGCCGCGAGCGAGGAGCAGGTGCGAAGGCTCGACGCGAGCGGCGACGCGGACGCGGATGTCCATGAAGGTGAAGCGGCGCCCGCCTCGCGCGAGGACGGGCCGCCGCGCCACTAGGCGGGGGCGCCCGCTCAGGCGAGCGCGGCGCCCACCACCTTGCCGGTGCTGATGTTCTCGTCCACCGCCGCGGCGCTCACGCCCAGCGCGGTGCCCAGGGTCTTGCCCACCGCGCCCAGCGTGTCGCCGAAGGCGATGTCCGCGCCGTCCTGCCCGGCGCCGGTGCGCGAGTCGATGGCCATGGCGCCGTAGTCGCCGGACATGGGCTTGAGGCCGCCCACCACGCTGCCCTTGAGCCCCTTGCCGATCATCACGGTGCAGTGGTGGTTGCTCCAGTGGTCGCGCCCCGCGGTGCCCTTCTTCTTCAGGGTGCGGCCGAACACGTTCATCGCCGCGAAGGTCACCTGGTCCTGCAGGCCGAGCTCGGTGAGGCGCGCGTAGAGGCTCGCGATGCTCGCCACGCCGGAGATGGTGCGCGTGGCCTCGCCCTGCAGGTTCGCGTCCGTGTGGTTGTCCCCGCCGAACGAGATGTGCACGCTGACCACCGGGCTCACGTTCATCTTGATGAGCGCCGCGGCGGCGAGCATCTGGTTGTTCGTGTCGTCGCCGGTGATGCTGGAGAGGTTGTCCAGGAGCGCCTGCGAGATGTTGCGCGCCTCGCGCTGGCTCTGCGCCATGCGGTCGAGCATCGCGCGCTGGGCGCTGGTGCCCTCCTGCTTGAAGAGCGCGTTGAGCCGGTCCAGGTCCTGGTCGCGCAGCTTCTGCAGGTTGGTGAGGGGCCCTGCGGGGCTGAGCAGCGCGTCGCGAAGGCCACTGGGGCTGAGCTTGGGCAGGGTGCGGCCCTCGTAGGAGAGCAGCTCGCCCACGCCCGAGGCGCCCACCGCCACCGGCTCGCGCTGCACCGTCTGCAGGCACGCGGAGAGCTCGCGCGCGTACACCGAGACGAACATCTCGGAGCGCCGGGTGCTGCCCATCAGGCGCATCACCTTGGGCTGCTGCGGGTGGTTGTTGGCGAGGGTCGCGTGGTGGAAGAAGCAGGTGCGGTCCAGCAGGCCCTGCGGGAGCCCGGCCCAGGGTGCGGCGGCCTCGGTGGCCTTGCCCGCGAGCGTGAGGGACGTCTTCGCCATGCCGGGGTCCGGCGGGTGCGCGATGTCCGCGAAGGCGTAGGTGCCGGGCACGTTCGCATTCAGCGGGTCGCCGGAGTCCGAGGTGCAGAAGACGAGGTACTGGGCCTTGCCGGCCGGAGGGCACACGCCGCTGGGCTCCTCGGCGCGCGCGGAGAGCGGGCGCAGCAGGAGCGAGGCGGGCACGCCGGTGGCGAGCGCGCGCAGGCCCACGGCGCCCGCGCCGAAGAGGAGGTTGAGCAGGGCCGTCCGTCGGGTGAGTTCCATGGTGCGCTTTCCTTTCAGAGGCCGACGGCGGTGACGGAGGGAGACTGGCAGGCGAGCACGAAGGTGGAGCGCAGCGCGTCCGTGGCCCGGGCGCCGCCCTTCACGGCGGCGTCGTAGTGCTCGGTGAGGATCTGCAGCGCGGCGGCCGCGCGCGGGTCGCCGTCCGGCAGGCCCATCAGCGCGTGCACCATGTCCGCGAGGCCCGCGGCGCGCGAGGAGGCCGAGGTGCTCGAGTAGGGGCCGCCGGTGGCGTCCACCGCGCGCGCGGCCACCTGCGCGCAGAGGTTCTCGGTGCCCGCGCGGTAGAAGAGGCTGGTGTCGCGGATGGTGAGCGGGACCTCGGAGCCGCGGCTGTAGCCATCCAGCGGGAAGGTGGCGCTGATGCGGCTGGCCTGGGCGCTGAGGCCGCAGGGGTTCGCGAGCTTCAGGCGCGTGGCGAGCGCGGTGCACAGGTGGTCCTTGCGCGCCACGCTCACCGGCTCGCCCTGGTCCGTGCGCGTCTTCGTGCTGGCGAAGCCGGTGACCAGCGGCGAGGTGAGCAGCTCGCGCAGGAGCACGCGGAAGTCGTAGCGGCTCGCCTCGAAGGCCAGCGCCACGCGCTGGAACTCGGGGTCGTCCGCGACGCAGGGGGCGCTGTTCACGTAGCTGCACAGCTTCTGGGTCCAGGCCTCGGCGAAGGCGGGGTGCGAGGCCACGGTGGCCGCGTAGTCCGCGACCTCGTTGGTCTTCACCGAGACGCCGGCGAAGCTGAAGACGCTGTCGGTCTGCTGCGGCGCCGCGTCCAGCTGCTCGTGGTAGCCGAAGGTGTAGTTGCGGCGGAACACCTGGCGCATCGGGTCCAGGGTCTTGTGGCAGCTGTAGCAGACGGTGCTGGGGTCCGCGTGCTCGGCGTCCAGCGCGGGCTCGGAGAGCGGCACGGTGGTGTCCGAGCCCTCGATGCTGTGGTTGAGCGCGACGATGAGCGCCTGGTTCGCGGTGACGCGGGCCTGGTTGCTGTCGTTGGTGGCCCAGTTGGCGAAGAAGGCCGGGGTGCTGAAGAAGCCCACGCGCGGAACGCTCAGCACCAGCTCGCTGCTGCTGCGCAGGCGCGGCAGATCGTACACCTGCGTGGTGGCCTCACCGGCGGCCGGTCTGCGCACGGTCACCTTGCGCCAGGTGAGGAAGTCCGCGTCCTCGAAGAGCTTCACCCCGGTGAAGGCGCGGCACTCGGTGTCTGCGAGGCCGGTGCGGTTGGGGTCGTCCTGCACGCGGCCCATCAGCAGGCTGAACAGGTCCGCGGAGAGGTTGCGGGTGAAGACGCGCTCGGTGCGCGGCGTGGGGTCCGTGGCGGAGGTGGGGCAGGTGGGAATGCTGGGCGCGTTGAAGACGAGGAAGAGGGGGCTGGCCGGGTTCACCGTGTCCGCCAGCGGCACCTGCACCGCGGTCTGCACCTTGTAGGTGCCCACGAGCCGGTCCTTCACCTGCAGCTTGTCGTTCACGTGGCGCGAGTCCAGCAGCGCGAGGAAGGACGCGAGCGCCGGGGTCACCATGAAGCTGCGGGTGGTGACGACCTCGGTGAAGGGGCGGCCCTCGTTCACCAGCTGCAGCGCGGTGCGCGGGAAGCTCTCGCGCAGGTTGTCCACCAGGCGCGGGTCCACGTTGCCGAGGCCCGCGTTGCCCAGCTGGTCGTCGAAGTCCGCGAGGCCGGCGACCTTCTGCTGGAAGGCGTCGGTGAAGAACGCGAGCAGCTTCGCCTGGCCCTCGGGCGAGGCGAGCCACGCGTCCACCAGCGGCCCGAGCGCCTGCGGGTCCGCGCGCACCTGCTGCAGCTCGGCCGCGGTGAGCGGCGCGCCACTGGCCACGTACTTCACCTTCTCCGCGGCGCGGTAGGCCGTCACCGCCTCGAAGGGGTAGCGCGGCGCTGCGGGCGTGGGCGTGTCGCCCTGCGGCTGCGGTCCGTCGGGCGCGGTGGCCTTGCCCTCGCAGCCCGCGAGCAGGAGCGCTCCGAGGCTGGCGCAGACGAGCCGGGGGACGAGACGCAGCATGTGGCCTCCAGACAGGCCTTCTGGGGATGCGCTCCGATGCCTCGCCAGAGCTCGAGGGACCGGGCCCACCGCAGGTCAGGTGCAACTGTGTTGCACCTGGCGCGCGGCGGACGACGGGCAATGGAGCACGGCGGGCGAGCGGGCGTAAAGGGGCCCTTTGTACACAAACAATCCGCTCGCAGATTTCTACGAAGGGGCCATGTGTGCGGACGTGGCCAGCGCAGGATTCACGCGTGGCTGCACGCGAGCGCGAGCCCTAGCGGTGCTGGCCGTCGTGCTTCTGGTGCGCGATGCGGTGGCTGAGGCGGTCCTGCTTGGCCTCGGCCTTCGCGCGCTCGCGCGCGGTGAAGCCGCCGCCGTCGCGCCGGTCGCGCGCGACCTCGCGGTGCAGGCGCGCCTCCTGGCGCTCGAGGCGGGCGGTCTCGCGCGGCGTGAGCTCGCCGCTCTTCACGCCCTGCGCGATGCGCTCCTGCTGCTTCACCTCGCGCTGGGCCACGGGGGCCTCGGCGGCGAGCGCGGGCGCTGCAGCGAGCAGGGTGAGGGTGGCGAGGAGGAGGGTCTTCATGGCGTGGAGCTCCGGGTAGGAGGGCGGAGGAGGCCGCCCGCTTCCGTGCTGAACCCGGGGGGCGCGGGAAAGTTGCGGGGCACGCAGCGCCGCTTGACTCCTGCGCCGGCTCGCGCACCCTGCCGCGCGTGACCCTCTCCTCTGGCGCGCTGCTCCTCACGCTCGCGGCCTCCACGGCCTGGGGCGGCTTCGATGCGACGCGCAAGCTGCTCACCCGCACGCCCGGCACCGGTGCGCTCGCGCTCGCGGCGCTGCTCGCGCTGGGGCAGCTGCCCTTCTTCCTGCTCTGGCTCGCGCTGCCGGGCGGCGCGCGCCTGCCGGGGCTGGCCTACGCGCCCGAGGCGCTGGGCAGCATCGGCTTCAACCTGGTGGGCACCCTGCTCTTCCTGCAGGCGGTGCGCACCTCGCCGCTCAGCCACACCATCCCCTTCCTCTCCTTCAGCCCCGTGTTCAGCGTGCTGCTGTCCGCGCTGCTGCTCGCGGAGCTGCCGGGGCCGCTGCAGCTCGCGGGCGTGGGGCTCATCGTGCTGGGCGCCTTCCTGCTCAACCTCGCGCCCGAGGACCTCGCCCTCCCCTCGCGCCTGCTGCGCGGGCTCACCCGCGAGCGCGGCAGCCTGCTGATGCTCGCCACCGCGCTGCTGTGGGCGCTGGGGGCCATCTTCGACAAGCGCGCGCTGCGCCATGCCACCGCGCCCGTGCACGCGGTGGTGGTGGCGCTGGGCTTCGGGCTCACGCTGCTCGGGGTGCTCTGGGTGCGCGGGGAGCTCTCGCAGCTGCGTCCCGTGCGCCGGAGCCCGGGGCTGCTCGGGGTGACGCTCGCGTTCGCGGCGGCCGCGCAGGGGCTGCAGCTGCTCGCGCTGCCGCAGGTGCTGGTGAGCCTGTTCGAGGCGCTCAAGCGCTGCATCGGGATGGCGCTCGCGCTGGTGAACGGGGCGTGGCTGTTCGGCGAGCCGGTGACGGCGCGCAAGCTCGCGGCCACGGCGCTGATGGGCGCGGGCGTGGTGCTGGTGCTCGCGTAGGCCTCCTTCCCTCCTGTGCTACGAAGGCTCTGCACACCGGGCGCGGCATCTCGCCGCAGGCCCGCCTTCCGGGGGAGTCTCTGGCCATGGCACGCACGCACTCGCGCATCTCTTTCGCCCTCACGCTCTCGCTGGGACTCTGTGCCCTGCCCGCGCTCGCGCAGGCGCCGGCCGCGCCGGTCTCCAAGCCCAGCCCCGAGGCGGTGAAGAGCACCTGGGACTACTTCTACAAGGCGCAGGGCCAGGGCCCCCTGCTGGTGGACCTGAAGCTGTGCAGCGAGGTGGCGAAGGAGGGCCCCAACCGCTTCGAGTGCACCCAGGAGGTGGCGCCAGACGCGGTGAAGGCGGGCAGCACCGTGATGGTGTGGCAGAGCTACCTGGTGCCGCAGGGCGACAGCGTCGAGGACCTGATGGTGCAGGTGAAGCAGGGCACCACCGTGCGCGAGACGAAGGACCTGAAGCTCAAGGGCGAGGGCTGGCGCGCCCGGCAGTGGGTGGGCGTGCGCTTCCCCAAGCCGGGCTCGTGGAGCGTCACCGTGCTGCGCGGCGACCAGGTGCTGCGCACGCTGGACGTGAAGGTGCAGTAGCGCGGCTCGCGGCCTGTGCGCGGGCGGACATCGGTGCTTCCCCGCAGGCGCGGCGACCGGGGCGTGCGCGGAGTCGTAGCGTCGCGGGCGACGGCGCGCGCGCTCGACGCGCGGCGAGGGGGAGCGACGATGGACCGGGTACGGGAATGCACCGCGCGGTGGGCCGCAGTCTTCACGGGCCTCGCGCTCGCCACGGGCTGCGCGACGACGGTGCGCCTGGACGACACCTTCGATGCGGATGCCACCGGCGCGCCTCCGGCGGTGAAGCCGCCGCCCACGCCTCCGGACGACACGGTGTCGTGGACCCAGACGCAGCGACTGAAGTCCACGGTGGAGGCGGCGCCCGGCGGTGGCCGCTGGCTGCACATCACGCCCGAGCCCGCCTTCGTCACCTCGCCGGACGAGCGCCGGCGCGCGCTGCTCGTGGGCAGCGACACGCTCACCACGAGCCCGGCCCCCACGTTGCGCGGGCACCTGCGCGTGCGCCTGGACGGCCCGGGCACCGTCACCTTCGGGCTGCAGACGACCCAGGGCACCCAGAGCATCGACTTCATCGGGGGCTTCGCCGTGGGCAACTTCGGACTGCGCCAGGGACTGGCCGGGCAGCTCTTCCTCGTGGGCGACTTCTCACTCGCGCGGATGGAGGGGGACATCCTGCCGCTCGCCTCGCGTGGGAAGATTGCGGACTACACGCCGGGCACCGTGGTGGACCTCAGCTGGAGCATCGACCAGGCCTCGCGCACCCTCAGCGTCGGGGCGAATGGCGGCACCTCGCAGTCGCTGCAGTTCCCACAGGGGTTGGGCGGGGCGGCCACGACGCCCATCTCCAGGCTCACCCTCTACGTGTGGCTGGAGCGGCCGACGGGCCAGACGAACGTGTTCCTCGACGACCTGCGCGTCGAAGAGGTGCGCTGAGGGGCTCGCCGCGGCTCAGGGGGTCTGGCGGGCACTGGGCCCGGCCACGCCGCCATCGCCGCCCTCGAACTCCTCGGGGCGCAGCTGGAAGTCCACGCCCGAGGGCTCCACGGCCAGCCGGGCCGCCACCACGCGCGTGACCCGCGCGAGGACACTGAAATGGTTCAGCCCCGAAGCCCGGATACAGTGCACGAGCGGGCTCGTGCCCTCGCGGCACAGCTCCTCGAGGTCGCGCGCGTTCGAGGGCGGCTCCTGCCCCTCGACGAGGTAGGTGGGGCTCGCGATGTGGCCCAGCCAGTGGATGGGCGAGCGCAGCGCAGCCTCCTGCTCGGCGAGGTGGCGGAAGTCCACCGGCACCAGCGCCTGGGGATAGCGGTCCACGCGGGCGACGGGACCGAAGGCGAACACCGCCTTGAAGCGGCCGCTGCTCTCGGCGGCGAGCAGCGCGAGCGTGCCCCCGGTGCTGTGGCCCCCGAGGTAGATGCGGCTCGCGTCCACGTAGGGCAGGCGCGCGAGGTGCTCGGCCGCGGCGAGCACGTCGTCCACCTCGCCGAGGAAGTACTCCCGGGGGCCGGGGTCCAGGTTCCCGCCGCGCAAGGTGGGGAACATCATCACGAGCCCGGCCTCGCGGAACGCATGCGCCGATTGATCGTCGTCGTCGCGGCCCGGGGTCCAGAAGTCGTCGAGCGAGGCGGAGTCTCCCCCGGTGAGCCAGAGGATGGCCGGGTGCTTGCGGCCGTCCTCCGGTGCCGGCGTCACGTACGCGGGCAGCGCGGTGAGGCCCTCGCGCGGGTAGTCCGTGCGCACGAACAGCGCGGGCGGGGGCGTAGGCAGGGGCGAGGGATGGGGCGAGGCCTGCGAGACGCGGGTCCGGTAGTCCCTGCGGCGCTCGGCGAGGGTGCGGGTGTCGGCGGCGGCCGCGGCCTTCTCGGCCTGCACCTCCTGCTGCGCCTGCGCCACCAGGGCATTCACGCGGTCGGTCGCGTCCGCGGCCTCCGCGCCGATGCAGTCGTAGCGCGGGTCGATCCAGTAGCCCTTCTCGCGCGCGGCCTCGCGTGCCTCGGGGCTGCCGAGCCGCGGGCCCCGGCACGCGGCGGGGTCATCGGGGGCGCTGCCCTTCGCGAAGTGCAGGACGCCGAAGACGGCCAGCGCCGCCCCCAGGCCCAGGAAGAGGCGTCTGTAGTCCATGGGCTGCTCCTGTCCCCGGCGCGAAGGCCCCAGAGTGTACCGGAAGAGTTTTCAGGCCGCCCCGTGTGGGCCGCGGTGGGCACCCTCGGGAGGCGGCCCGGCCCCGCCCTTGCACTGCCCCGCCGTCCGCAGTGCGCAGGGGCGCGGGGAGTGGGAGGCGGGGCGTGAGGGGAGCACGGTGGGTGCGGGCGGGCGGTGTGGCGCTGGGGCTGCTGGCCCTGGTGCCGCTGGCCTGCGCGGGGCGGGAGGCGCACCGCGCGGCGTCCGCGGCGGAGCCCGCGCGGTCCGCCGCGCTCGAGTCCTCCGCGCTCGAGGCCGTGCCCAGCGCGCGCTGGGGTCGCGCGCTCGCGCTGGGCAGTGACGGAGGCGTGCGCGCCGCCGTGACGCCCGACGGGGACGTGCTCGTCGCGGCGACGTACGCAGAGCCGCTGGACCTCGGCACCGGCGCCTTGCCCTTCCGGGCGGGGGCGACGGGGCCGCACCTGCTGCTCGCGCGCTACGGGGCCGGGGGCGAGCTGCGCTGGGCGCGCGGGTGGGCGCCGCAGGGCGAGGGTGCGCAGCCGGTGCAGGTGGGCGGGCTCGCGGTGGACGCGTCCGGGGACATCCTGCTCGGCGGCAGCGCGGGCACGGGCCTGAGCCTGGACGGGCTGGCGGTGGCGCCGGGCACCTTCGTGGCGCGGCTGGGGCCGGACGGGCGCGCGCGCTGGGTGCGGCCGCTCGCGCGCGAGGGGCGCGTGCACCTGGCGGCGCTCGCGCTGGGCGCGGGCGGCGAGGTGGTGGCGGTGGGGGACTTCACGGGCGCGCTGCAGCTCGCGGACGGCACGCGCGCCGAGGCGCGCGAGGCACACGGCGCCTTCGTGCTGCGGCTCGCGGGCGGGGGCGAGGTGGTGTGGGGCCGCGCCTTCGCACCCGGCGCGGGGCTCGCCCGGGCGCGCGCGGTGGCGGTGGATCCCTTCGGCGCGGTGTACGTGGCGGGCGACTACGCGGGGGTGGTCTCCTTCGGCGACAGCACCTTCGTCGCGGTGGGGGACCGCACCCCCTTCGCGCTGAAGCTGGACGCGAGCGGGCGCCACGTGTGGAGCCGCGAGCTCGCGGGCGCGCACGGCACGGCCTTCGCGCTCGCGCTGGGGGTGGACCGGGTCTTCGTCACCGGCAGCTACGAGGGGCGCTTCTTCTTTCGCGGACAGTGGAACGCCTCGGACTGGCAGGACGCCTTCCTCGTGGCCTACAGCGACGCGGGCGAGGAGCGCTGGAGCCGCTCCTTCGGCGCCGCGGGCACCGCCCTGGCCACGGACGGCGCGGGCCAGGTGACGCTCGCCGGGGTGGGCGACGCGGGCGAGCGGCCGCAGCTCTTCGTCGCGCGCTTCCTGCCGGACGGCGGCGCGCAGCTCGGCGCACAGAGCTTCCCGGGCCCGGGCACGGGCGAGCGCGGGCCCTCGGCGAGCGCGCTCGCACTGGCGGCGGACGGCGGCGCGGTGCTCGCGGGCACCGTGAGCCGCGCGGGCGTGGGCGCAGCGCGCGACGGCTTCCTCCTGCGCCTGCAGCCCTGAAGTCCTTACCGGCCCTGCGCGGGTCCGGGCGGCAATTCTTTCCGGCCAGGCGGCCGAGCGCCCCGTTCGCATGAGGGGCGCCTCCTCCGTGTTTCACGGAGTTCGAACAGCCTCCGCGCTGCGGCACGCGCTTCGCAGGCGCTCTGCGCTCCCAACCTCCTTCCGCCCCCGCTCTCGGGGAGGTCCCCATGCTCGCACCCGGCACGCTCGCTCCCCGCTTCCGCGTCTTCTCGACGCA
The DNA here is from genome assembly GCF_009659535.1 of Aggregicoccus sp. 17bor-14. Taxonomy (NCBI): domain Bacteria; kingdom Pseudomonadati; phylum Myxococcota; class Myxococcia; order Myxococcales; family Myxococcaceae; genus Aggregicoccus; species Aggregicoccus sp. 17bor-14. The sequence continues at coordinate 329,896 of NZ_VJZZ01000006.1, read as the reverse complement.
CGGCACGCGTGTGAGCCTCGCGGACTTCCGGGGCCAGCGGCTGGTGCTCTGCTTCTTCCCGCGCGCCTTCGGGGCCGCGGGACTGCGGGAAACCCGCGCCCTCCGCGACAGCGCTGTCGCACTCGAGGCCGCGGGCGTCGCGCTGCTCGGCGTGTCGGCCGACACGTACTCGCGCGCGTGCGACTTCGCGCGCGCCGAGCGCCTCGCGTTTCCGCTGGTGGCGGACCCCGAGGGCCACGTGTGCCGGGACTACGGCGCGCGCTCGTCCCTGTGGCCGCTCACCCACAGCGCGCGGGCGCTCACCTACGTGCTGGACGAGGCAGGGCGCGTGGAGCGCGCCTTCCCCGGCGCGGCCGGTGCGGAGGCGGCGCTCGCCTTCCTGAAGCTGCCGCGCGAGGTGCAGCCCGTGCGCAGCCTGCGCGCCCTGCCCTCGCCCGCGCCGCTCGCAGTGCTGGAGCCCACGGCCACGGCGGCCGCGGCGCTGCTGCGGCGCGCGGTGTCCGGTGCGGTGTCCGGAAACGCGGGCAGCGCCTCGAGTGGCGCTGCGCTGCGCCCCGCCCTGCGGGTCGTGCGCCCGGTCTAGCGGTCCCGCGCTTCGCCCAGCAGCGGACACCCGCCGCGTGACGCCAGGCGTCAAGCGCGGGGTGCCGTGACTCGCGTGGCGCCGGTGTGCTACACCGACCCTGCCTTCTCGCCGCTATCACCCGGGCTAGAGGTGCGAGGCTGCGCTGAAGCGTCGGCTCCGCCGGCGGCCAACCCCTCGTGTTTCGCAACCTGTCTCACAGGCGTGCGGAGCAGCTGGTGGCCGCCGTCCGTGAGCGCGTCTCGTGAGGATGAGCACCCCATGACAACTTGTGTTTCACGGACTGACGCACGCCGTTCCCGTGTCGCTGGCCTCGGCGCCCGCGCGCTCGCTGCCCTCGCGCTGCTGTTGGGCGGCGCGGCGCACGCGAGCGAGGCGGACCTGAAGCTGCCGGACTTCAGCGAGGTGAACTTCCAGGGCGCCGGCGGGCTCAACGGCCACCAGCTGCTCCTGGCGGGCATCCTGGTGTGCGTGGTCGGGCTCGTCTTCGGCTTCCTGCAGTACGCCTCCTTGCGCAAGCTGCCGGTGCACCGCTCGATGCTCGAGATCTCCGAGCTCATCTACGAGACGTGCAAGACCTACCTCGTCACCCAGGGCAAGTTCATCCTGGTGCTGTGGGTGCTGATCGCGGCGGTGATGACGGGCTACTTCGGCTTCCTGCGCCACATGCTGGGCGAGGCGCCGTCCAAGTTCCTGGCCATCATCCTCTTCAGCCTCGTGGGCATCGCGGGCAGCTACGGGGTGGCCTGGTTCGGCATCCGCGTGAACACCTTCGCCAACAGCCGCACGGCGTTCGCGTCCCTGCGCGGCAAGCCCTACCCCACCTATGCCATCCCGCTGCAGGCGGGCATGAGCATCGGCATGGTGCTGATCAGCACCGAGCTGCTGCTGATGCTGATCATCCTGCTCTTCGTGCCGCGCGACTTCGCGGGCCCCTGCTTCATCGGCTTCGCCATCGGTGAGTCGCTGGGCGCGAGCGTGCTGCGCATCGCGGGCGGCATCTTCACCAAGATCGCGGACATCGGCTCGGACCTGATGAAGATCGTCTTCAAGATCAAGGAGGACGACGCGCGCAACCCCGGCGTCATCGCGGACTGCGTGGGCGACAACGCGGGCGACAGCGTGGGCCCCAGCGCGGACGGCTTCGAGACCTACGGCGTGACGGGCGTGGCGCTCATCACCTTCATCCTGCTCGCGGTGCCGGCGCAGTACCAGGTCAGCCTGCTGGTGTGGATCTTCATGATGCGCATCGTGATGGTGCTGGCGAGCCTCGCCTCCTACGGGCTCAACGGCCTCATCCAGGGCGGCAAGTACCGCAACGCGGACCACATGAACTTCGAGGCGCCGCTCACCTTCCTGGTGTGGCTCACCTCCATCGTGTCCGTGGCGCTCACCTTCGTGGTCTCCAAGCTGCTCATCGGGGACCTCGCCGGGGACGAGACGCTGTGGTGGAAGCTCAGCGCCATCATCACCTGCGGCACGCTCGCGGGCGCCATCATCCCCGAGGCGATCAAGGCCTTCACCTCCACCGAGAGCCGCCACGTGCGCGAGGTGGTGACGGCGAGCCGAGAGGGCGGAGCGAGCCTCAACGTCATCTCGGGCCTGGTGGCCGGTAACTTCAGCGCCTACTGGATGGGCATCATCATCGCCATCCTCATGGGCATCGCGTACCTGGTGAGCACCAGCGTGCCCAGCGAGCTGATGCTCGCGCCGGCGGTGTTCGCCTTCGGCCTGGTGGCCTTCGGCTTCCTGGGCATGGGGCCGGTCACCATCGCCGTGGACAGCTACGGCCCCGTCACGGACAACGCGCAGAGCGTGTACGAGCTGAGCCTCATCGAGAACGTGCCCAACGTGCGCGCCGAGGTGCAGAAGGACTTCGGCTTCGCGCTGGACTTCGAGAAGGGCAAGCAGTTCCTCGAGGAGAACGACGGCGCGGGCAACACCTTCAAGGCCACGGCGAAGCCGGTGCTCATCGGCACCGCGGTGGTGGGCGCCACGACGATGATCTTCTCCATCATCGTGCTGCTGGTGGGCACGCACCAGGGCGCCAACGGCCTCGAGCTCAACACCGCGAACCTGGGCAGCCTCAGCCTCCTGCACGCGCCCTTCCTCCTGGGCCTGGTCACGGGCGGCGCGGTCATCTACTGGTTCAGCGGCGCGTCCATGCAGGCGGTGAGCACCGGCGCGTACCGCGCGGTGGAGTTCATCAAGCAGAACATCCGCCTGGAGGGCGTGGAGAAGGCGAGCGTGGAGGACAGCAAGCGCGTGGTGCAGATCTGCACCCAGTACGCGCAGAAGGGGATGATCAACATCTTCCTCGGCGTGTTCTTCAGCACCCTCGCCTTCGCCTGCCTCGAGCCCTTCTTCTTCGTGGGCTACCTCATCTCCATCGCCATCTTCGGCCTCTACCAGGCCGTGTTCATGGCGAACGCGGGCGGCGCCTGGGACAACGCGAAGAAGCTGGTGGAGACGGAGCTGCGCGCCAAGGGCACGGAGCTGCACGCGGCCACCGTGGTGGGCGACACCGTGGGCGACCCGTTCAAGGACACCAGCAGCGTGGCGCTCAACCCGGTGATCAAGTTCACCACGCTCTTCGGCCTGCTCGCGGTGGAGCTGGCGGTGGAGCTGGGCAAGGACAACGCGGGGCTCTTGCGGGTGCTCTCCGCGGTGTTCTTCGTGCTCTCCATGGTGTTCGTGTACCGCTCGTTCTACGGAATGCGCATCGAGAGCGGCGCCGCCAAGGCCGAGGCCGAGGCGCGCGTGAAGCCGGCCTGAGCGCACCCCTGAGCGTGTGACTCACCCGAGCGGCAGGGAGTCTCCGGGCTCCCTGCCGCTTCTCTTTTCAGGCTCCGGCAGCGCGTCGGCCCCGGCGCGCGGGAGGCGCAGGCGGAAGGTGGAGCCTTGCGCTCCGGCGTCCCCCGCGTCCTGCACCTCGAGCTCGCCGCCGTGGGCGCGCGCGATGCGCCGGCTCACCGAGAGCCCCAGCCCCACGCCCGGAATCTCGGCGCTGCGCGAGCTGCTGCGCTTGAAGGGCTCGAAGATGCGCTCGCGCTCGTGCGGAGGGACGCCGAGCCCCGGGTCGGTGACGCTCACGCTCACCTGCGCCTCCTCCAATTCCAGGCGCACCCGGATGGTGCCGCCGCCGGGCGAGTACTTGATGGCGTTGGAGAGCAGGTTGGTGAGCACCTGCGAGATGCGGGTGGGGTCGCAGCGCAGCGGCACCCGCGCGTCGGGCGCCTCGAGCGCGAGCTCGTGCTGCGGGCTCGAGGGGCGGTGCAGCTCCACCACCTCCGCGAGCAGCGCGCGCAGGTCGCAGGCCTCCGGGCGCAGCTCCAGGTTGCCCGCCTCGATACGGGTGCGGTCCAGCAGGTCTCCCACCATGCGCTCGAGCCGGTCGATCTGCGCCGAGATGCGCCCCAGCGCCTCGCGCACGCGCTCCGGCGGCGGCAGCGCGGGGGCGCGCAGGAGCACCTGCGCGGAGAGCTTGAGGGCGTTGAGCGGGGTGCGCAGGTCGTGCGCGACGCCGGCGAGGAACTGCAGCTGCCGCGCGTCCGCGCGGTTGAGCGTGTCCACCAGCTGGTTGAACTCGGCGGCGATCTCCCGCACCTCGAGCGGCCCCTCCTGGTCCACGTGCAGCTCGCGCTGCCCCGAGCGGAAGGCGGCGAGCGCATGGCGGATGGCGCCCAGCGGCCGGAAGATGCCGGTGCGCGCGGCGAGCAGCGCGAGCGCGGCGCCGAGGACGAGGGAGAGGGCGAAGAGCCCGCCGATGACGCGCGCGCGCCGCTGCACCCCTTGCGCGTCCGCGCGGGCCCCTTCTGCGTGCTCGGTGCTCGAGCGCACCAGCGCGTCCGCCGCCGCCACGCACTCGCGCAGCCGGTCGCGCTCCGTCTCCGGCGGAGCCGCGAGGTAGCGCTCCACGCCCGCGCGCACCGCGGCCACCTCCACCTGCTCGTCCGGGGCCGCCCCGCGGGTGAGCCGCTCCACCTGCCGCAGCTGCTCGTGCACCCGCGCGCGCTGCGTCTCCACGCTCACCGGCGGGCCCACGCTGTCCTGCACGCCGGCGCGCTGGGCCTCGCCCAGCACCTGCACGAGGAAGAGGCTGAACTTGAGGTCGTCCGCCGCGCGCACCCGCACGATGGCGTCCGCGAGCCGGGAGGCCTGCTGCTGCAGCCGCAGCGTCGCCCAGGCGAGCCCCACCGCCGAGCCCACGCCCAGCAGCAGCAGGGCGCAGGTGCTGGCGACGACGAAGGTGCGCAGGCGCATGGCGTCCCCTCGCGCGCCTCAGCCCGCGATGCGGAAGGCCGGCGGGTCGATGCGCGTGCTGCGGCACTGCGGACAGGCGCCGGGCCGGGTGAGGCGCGTGCGCTCGCGGAACACGTAGCCGCAGGCGAGGCACTCGGCCGGCTGCACCTCGAGCCGCAGCCCCTCGGGCTTGAGCGAGCGCTCCAGGTGAAGCAGGTGCTCGGCCACGTCCTTCTCGCGGATGCCCACCGCGGCGCTGAGGTCGCGGGCCGTGCGCAGCTCGTCCTCGCTGCCCGTGCGCAGCGCCTCCCTCAGCGCGCTGCGCACCGTGCTGCCGCGGGCCCCCGGCACCGGCTCACTGCTCATGACAGGGCTCCTCTTCTGCGTTGCCTCAGGCGTTGATCGGCCCCGGGTCGGTGGCGAGCCGGGGTGTCCAGTGCACGTCGCGGCGCCCACGGTAGTCGGTGACGAGCGAGGCGGCGATGGTGGACAGGGCGTTGAAGCAGTGCAGCGCGGCCACCACCGGCGCGCGCCGCGCGTAGCTCAGCGCGAAGGGGGCCGCGAGCACCGCGAAGCTCCACCCGTAGTCGATGGCCTCGTGCACCTCGATGGGGATGAGCTTCTTGAGGCTGAGCCGGTAGTCGGTGCACAGCGACACGCCCAGGCCGGCGAGCCCGAGGATGGCCCCCGCGATGCGCGCCTCCGGAGCGCGGGCGGCGCTCAGCCCCGCGCCTGCCACCATCGCGGCGCCCGCGTAGTCGAGCACCGAGTGCACGTCCTGCGGGACGAGCCGGCGCAGCGGGAGCTTGCCCAGCAACGGCCGCGACATCACCCCCGCCGCGGCGCTGGTGTCCGTGAGCCTCCCCACCGCCTCCTTCAGCGGGGCGGGCAGGTTCAGCTTCTCGAGTGCGGGCAGCTGGGAGACGGAGAACATCGGCGGGGCTCCTTGCCTGGGCGAAAGCGGGGGGTTGGCCTCAACGGTAGGCACCTCCCCTCCCCTCGGCTCCCCGCGCTCCCGGCCGCACGCGGGGCAGCCAGGCAGGAGCGCGCGCGCTGCCGCGTCGGGCGCCCCTGCCTGCCCTGTTGCCAGCCGAGGCTCCGGCGCGCTAGCGAGGGGCCATGGGGTGCCCGTGAGACTCGGCGGCTACGTGCTGCACCGCAACAACCGCGACACCCTCGGCGCTGCGCTGCAGGGGCTGCTCGCCGTGTGCGACGACGTGGTGGCGCTGGACTCGCTCTCGGACGACGGCTCGGTCGAGCTCGCGCGCAGCCTCGGGGCGCGCTCGGTGTCCCTCCCCTGGCAGGGCTACGGCGCGGCGCGCGCGGCGGCCGTGGAGGCGCTGGGCGCGTGCGACTACGTGCTCTTCCTCGACTCGGACGAGGCCTTCGGGCCCGGCGCGCTCGAGGTGCTGCGCGCGTGGAAGGCATCGGGGCCCACGGAGGCCCTCTACCGGCTCCCCCGCCGCGACTGGGCGGAGCTGCCCGGGCGGCGCTTTCGCTACCGCACCGAGTGGCGCGCGCGGCTCGTGCGCCGCGACACGGCCCGCTGGCGCCCGGAGATGATCGTCCACGAGGCGCTGCCGCGCATGCGCGCCCCGCGCCTGCACGCCCCCATCGAGCACCGCTTCGCCACCTCCGTGGAGCGCCGCTCGCAGAAGGAGGAGCGCTACGCCCTGCTCTGGGCCCTGCGCGCCCACGCGGAAGGGCGGAAGCCCAAGCCCGCGCTGCTGCAGCGCCCCGCGCACCTGGTTCGCGATGGCCTCCTGCACGGGGCCTTCCTGCGCGGCGGCGCGGACGCGTGGCGGCTCGCGTGGGCGGTCGCGGGCTACCACTCGGCGAAGTACCGCTACCTGCGCGCGCTGCGCGAGGGCGCCTTCCCCCGCATGGTGCAGCTGTACCGCGAGGGCGCGTACGCCGAGCTCTTCGAGCGGGTGCGCGCAGGGCAGCTGGAGTAGACGATGCCGGTGCCCTCCGCTCCGCCCGTCACGCTGCAGGTGAACCTCGCGCCCACGGACTTCCCGCACGCGCAGCACATCCTTCCGCACCAGCTGCGGCAGGTGGGCCCGGGGGCGCAGGAGATCCTCCTGGTGCTCGACCTGCACCGCAGCCAGGGCGCGCGCTTCAGCGAGGCATGGGTCGAGCGCAGGCCCCTGATGGAGCGGCTCCTCTCCGGGCTGCAGGCGCAGGACCCGCGCGTGCGGGTGCGCGAGGTGGACTACGCCGCCTCCACGCGCAGGGCGATTGCGGAGCGCTTCTTCGCGGGGCAGCCCGTCCCCGAGAAGGACGCGCGCGGCGGGCCCTACTACTCGTACCTCTTCGGCCTGCACGCGGCCGCGCACCGGCACGTGCTGCACCTGGATGCGGACATGCTGCTGGGCGGCGCGAGCGCGACCTGGCTCGCCGAGGCCGCGCGGCACCTGGAGGCGCGCGAGGAGGTGCTCTGCTGCAGCCCCCTCGGCGGGCCTCCGCGCGCGGACGGGCAGCTGCTCGTGCCCGAGCGCTGGGCCCAGCCCGACCCGCTCATCCCGCGCGCCTTCCTCTTCCGCCGCTTCAGCACGCGCGTGTTCTTCGTGGACCTGGAGAAGCTGCTCTCGCGCGCGGGCCCCGTGCGCCGCCGCCTCGCGCCGCCGGTGCACGTGCTGCGCGCGCTGCGTGCCGGCAACCCGCCCTTCCGCGAGCCGGAGAACCACTTCACCCGCGCGATGGAGCGCGGGCCCTGGCGGAGGCTCGAGTTCCTCGGCGAGGGAGCGGGCCTCTGGAGCCTGCACCCCGAGTTCCGCTCCCCCACCTTCTACGCGCGCCTGCCTTCGCTCGTGCGCGAGGTGGAGGCGGGCACGCTTCCCGAGGCGCAGCAGGGACGCGAGAACGTGCACGACAGCGTGGTGGACTGGTCGGACGTGCGCGCGGCGCGGCGGCAGCGCTCGCTGTGGAAGCGGCTGGGGGGCTGAGCAGGCGGCCGTGCACTGCGCGCCACTCGGGCCCATCCCGCCTCACCTCGCGCGGTCAGCGCGTTAGGCTCTCGCGCATGGTCGTCATCCTCATGGGCGTCTCGGGCTCGGGCAAGACCACGGTGGGCATCGCGCTCGCGCATGCGCTCGGCTGGGGCTTCTTCGATGCGGACGACTTCCACTCGCCTGCCAACGTCGCGAAGATGCGCGCGGGCCATCCGCTGGATGCGCAGGACCGCGAGCCCTGGCTGCGCGTGCTCGCGGGCCTCATCTCGCATCTGCTCGCGCAAGGGGAGGATGCCGTGCTCGCGTGCAGCGCCCTCACCGAGCGCGCACGCCGGGTGCTGATCGAGGAGACCGATCCCGCGCGCGTGAAGCTCGTGCACCTCACGGGAAGCCCGGAGCTCCTGCGCTCGCGGCTCGCGCACCGGGTCGGGCACTTCATGCCGGAGGACCTGCTCGGCAGTCAGCTCGCGACGCTGCAGACCCCGAAGGGGGCGCTGCAGGTCGATGTGGCGGGGACGCCCGAGGAGATCGTCGCGACCATCCGTGAGGGGCTCGGGCTCTAGGTCTCGGACGGACGTCGCTCGCACGCCGCCACCGGATGAGCGGGGGGCAGCTGGAGCGGGCGCTCCGGCCCCGCGCGCACGCCGTCGCAGGGCCCCTGGGAAGGCAGGACCGGGCAGGCATGCTTCGTGGCGGCCGAGCGCGAGCGGGCATCGGCCTGCGCGGCGCTCAGGGGTCACGCAGAGAGGGGGTCCCGGGCGCAGTAACGCGAGCCCCTGTTCTGAGATGTCGGGGGTTTTGCTGAACAATTTTCAGGCCTTGAGCGCCTCGGCGGACCCGAGCACCCCTGGAATGAAGCTTCCTTCCAGGCCGGAACGTTTCGTCCACGGCTCCGGCCCGTCACGCCCCCCTCGCCTGCTCGCCGTGCTTCCCCGGAGCGCGACGTGCCGGCGGCGCCCCCTCGCGCTGGGCGCTCACGCTCCGGCCCCGTTCCTTCCCGGCCCCTCCAGAGCACTGTGGGCGCTGAGGCGGCCGTCATCGCGCCGTGCCCCGCTGCGCAGACAGGCCCAGCTCCCGTCATCGCGCCGTGCCTCGCAGCGAGACGGGGCTCAACTTCCGTCAACGCTCGGTGACTCGCAGCTCGGGCGGCGGCGGCGCGTGCAGGTGCAGGCGCTCGCCCGTGAGCGGATGCGTGAAGGCGAGCGACTCCGCATGCAGCAGGTAGCCGCCGTCCCCGGGCAGCCCAGGTGACTCGGCCCGCGGCAGGCCTCCCTCGGCGAACACCGGGTCCCCGGCCAGCGGATGTCCGATGAACGCGAGGTGGATGCGGATCTGCTCCGGCCGCCCCGTGTGGATGTGCACCTCGAACAGCGTGTGCGCCTCGTGCCGCTCCAGTACCCGCGCGCTGCTGCGCGAGGCCTTGCCGCTGCTGATCGCTCCGTGCACCTCGCCCAGCAGCGGGTGCGGCACCAGCCCGATGGGCGCGCGGATGTCGTAGTGCTCTTCGCGCGCGACGCCGTCCGCGAGCGCCCGGTAGCGCTTCTCCACGTCTCCGTCGTGCCAGCGCTGACTCACCCCGCGCGCGGCCTCGGAGCTGCGCGCGAAGAGCACCAGGCCCGAAGTCGCTCGCCCCAGCCGGTGCAGGGGCACCGCCTCGGGCCACTGCTGCTGCACCAGGTGCAGGAGCGTGTGCTGGAGGAAGCCACCGGAGGGCAGCGTGGGCAGACCGCTGGGCTTCACCACTGCAATGAGCGCTCCGTCCTCGTGCACGAGCGCGAAGTGACAGGGCGCCTCCGCCTCCACCCAGGGCGGCCGATGCCAGCACAGCTCGTGGCCGATGCGCAGCGCCTCGTGCCCATGCGCCTGCACGCCGTCCAGCTGCACCTCGCCGCGCAGGAAGCGCGCCGCCCACTCCTCGGCGGAGGAGTGCCGGTACTTGTCCGTCAGGTATGCGAGCGCGCTCTTGCCAGGAGGTCTTCCCAGCTTCTCGCGGTACACGTAGCCATCGTTGAGTCGCGCCTTGGGCTGCACCGGCCCACCCTACAGGACCCGTCCATGGACTTCGCCTCCCTCGCGCTTGCTCCCCCGCTCCTCCAGGTCGTGCGGGAGCTGGGCTTCGCGCAGCTCACCCCCATCCAGGCCCAGAGCATCCCCGTGCTGCTGCAGGGCCAGGACCTCATCGGCCAGTCCCAGACGGGCAGCGGCAAGACCGCCGCCTTCGCGCTGCCGATGCTGCAGAAGGTGCAGCTCGAGCGGCGCGAGGTGCAGGCGCTCGTCCTCTGTCCCACCCGCGAGCTGTGTGCGCAGGTGGTGAGCGAGGTGCGCCGGCTCGCGCGGAGGCTTCCCGGCCTCACCGTGCTGGAGCTCGCCGGCGGCCAGCCGGTGCGCCCGCAGGTGGGTGCGCTGGAGAAGGGCGCCCACGTGGCGGTGGGCACGCCGGGGCGGGTCCTGGACCTGCTCGAGCGCCGCGCCCTGGACACGCGCGCCCTCACCACCGTGGTGCTCGACGAGGCGGACCGCATGCTGGACATGGGCTTTCGCGAGGACATGGAGCGCATCCTCGCGACCACGCCCGCCTCGCGGCAGACGGTGCTCTTCAGCGCCACCTTCCCGCCGGACATCGAGGCCCTCAGCCGCGCCTTCCAGCGCACCCCGGCGCGCGTCACCATCGCCGCCGAGACGCAGGCGGCGCCCGACATCCAGCAGCGCCTCTACACCTGCGAAGTGGAGCAGAAGCCTGCGCTGCTGCTGCGCCTCCTGCGCGAGTACCAGCCGGCCAGCGCCATCGTGTTCTGCAACTTCAAGGCGAGCGTAGCGGACGTGGAGCGCTTCCTGCGCTCGGGCGGGGTGAGCTGCGCGGGGCTGCAGGGAGACCTCGAGCAGAGCGAGCGCGACCGGGTGATGGCCACCTTCCGCAACGGCAGCACCCGCGTGCTCGTGGCCACGGACGTGGCGGCGCGCGGCATCGACGTGGAGGCGCTGGACGCGGTGCTCAACTTCGAGCTGCCGCAGCAGCCGGAGATCTACGTGCACCGCATCGGGCGCACCGGCCGCGCCGGGCGCACGGGGGTGGCCCTCTCGCTCGCGAGCGCGCGCGAGGCCCCGAAGGTGGAGGAGCTGGAGCGCTTCACCGGCAAGCCCCTCGAGCGCGCGGAGCCCGGCCCCGAAGCCTCACCCCCGCCGTCGCTGGAGGCCCCCATGGCGACCCTGTTCATCGACGCGGGCCGCAAGGACAAGATGCGCCCGGGAGACATCCTCGGCGCGCTCACGGGTGAGGCCGGGGGGCTGCAGGCCACGGACGTGGGGAAGATCGAGCTGCACGACCGCCACGCCTACGTGGCCGTGGCGCGCGGCGTGGCGCGCACGGCGCTCGAGCGGCTGCGCGAGGGGCGCATCAAGGGCCGGCGCATCCGCGTGGAGCCGGTGCGGGTGTAGCCACCGCCCCCGCTCAGTGCTTCGAGAAGCGCACCAGGCTCAGGGGCGTGCGGCCCTGCTTCAGCGCCGGCGTACGGCGCGCGGGGCCTGCCTCGCGGGCGGGCAGCGCACGGCCCTGGGCGCGCGTCGTGAGCAGCGCCTCGAGCTGGCCGCGCGCAGCCTCGAGGAGCGCACCGCGCACCTGGGCGCGCGCCCCACCGTCCGCGAGCATCATCGCCAGCTCGTCCATCGCGAGCGCGAGCAGCGCGTCGCGCTTGGGCTCGGCGAGCTGCGTCCAGGGGCCCCAGGGGTCCACCGGGCGAGGCTTCCCACCGACGACCGCCCACCCGCCCCCGTCCACCGTGACGCCGCCGAGCAGCGTGGCCACCAGCTCTGGCAGCGTGAAGGTTCCCTCGTAGAGGCTCTCGCGCGGCGTGAGCAGGTAGCCCACCTGTCGACCCTCGAAGGTGCCTCTTCCGACGATCTGCCCGTGGTCGTTGATGTCCGCCGCGCTCTCCAGGTGCCAGCCGGGTGCGGACACGCGGGTGTTCAGGTCGGTGCTCACGCCATCGCGGTACAGGAATGCACTCTGGGGACCGTTGTAGCTCTGCTCCGTCCAGCAGGTGCCCACCACATCGCCGGCCGCGTTGATGCCGTCGGCGTGGCCGCCCAGGAAGCCCGGCGGCACCGGAAGCTCGACGAAGGCGGGCGACGGCTCGCGCGCCGCGCACAGGCCGGGCATGAAGTTCTGCGGGAAGGGCCTGCCGAGCGAGCCACACACCTGCCCCGCCTCGTTCAGGTCCGCGACGAAGGAGGCCGCGCCCAGGTCCTTCACGCCGCCCGCGCCGTGGAGGAAGGCGTGCCCGTTCTCGCAGAGGCCGGCCACCTCGCCCTGGGCGTTGATGGCCTGGGCGCCGCAGCTGCTCGCGCCAGGCAGCGGGTCGATCCAGGCGCTCACCACCCCGCTCGCGCTGTCGAAGACGAAGGCGCGAGGCTCGTTCCAGCTCCAGCCACAGATGAGGCCGGCGTCGTTGATGCCGGTGGCGATGGAGCCCGGCCCCAGCGGCAAGTCGCTCATCGTCCCCTTGTGGAAGCGGATCGCCACCTGCGTGGGACTGTTGTCGTGCCCGCGCAGGCCCACCCCCACCTGGCTCGCGTTCACGCGGAACAGCAGGCTCTCGCTCGCGTGCGGCAGCGCCTCGCCCACGCTGCCCACGTTCCAGGCGAGCCCGCGCAGCTCGATGGCCCCACTGGGCTGGTTCTCGTAGCCCGCGCCGGCGGTGTTGCCCTTCGCGTTGAGCCCGAACGCGTCCGTGACGTCGAAGGCCGTCGTGGAGCCCGAGAGGATCCGTACGTCGTACATGGCAGCGCTCCCTGTTCGCGCGGCTGCACCGACGCCGCGCGTGCCGCACTAGGCGGACGCCAGCGCACGGGGCGCAAGAGGATTGGGCCGGCTGGGACCGCGGTACAGCAGGGCGCGGGCGCGCAGGTTGCGCTGCGCGCCTGGAGGCTGCCCTGGGGTCTCATGCCCTGCTCAGGACGAGGGAGGCCTCGCGAGCGCCGTGCACAGCGGGCAGGCCTGCGGGGCGTGGGGCGCATCGCGCCGGTGCAGGTCCAGCACGGCGCGGCTGACCTCGGCGAGCTCGCGGCGCACCTCGCGCCGGGCGCCCTTCACCCGGGCAATCTTCAGCGAGTCGTAGGCGGTGGTCTGGTGGCGCATCCACGCGATGACGGCCGCCTCCGCGCGCCGCTCCACCGGGATGCGCTCGGTGCGCGCCACGGTGCCGCTGCCCACCGGCGTCGCGTGCGCGGCCACGAGCACCGCGAGCCGCTTCGCGTGCGCCATCCACGCCGGGCTGAAGGCGAGGAAGCGCAGGCAGGCGTTGGCGAACTCCACCTCGTACTCCGCCTGCTCCTTCTCGCGGCGCGCCGAGTCCTGGGCGCGGCGCTTCGCATAGGCAGGCGTGGCGCGCTCGGCCTCCAGCGCGGCGCGGGCGGCGAGGATGTTGCCCTCGGGGGCCCAGACGCCGCGGCTGAAGAGCTTGCGGCCCACCTTCTCCTGCACCGTCCAGGAGGGCCCCGCGGCCTTCACCCGGCGGGTGAGGCCCGCATCCCCGGGCGGCAGCATCGCCCAGCCGGCGGGAGGGGTGAGCAGCTTGCCGTCCGGCGCGCGGAAGGTGCGCGGGTCCGACGTGGGGGCCAGGGTGAGCGAGTCGGGCATGAGGGCGGCACGGCCGGTAGGGAACAAACCCGCGGCGGGCGCGGGTAAGTACCGCAGCCCGGAGCCCGCGGGAAAGCCCGCGCGGCGGCAAAGCTGATAAAGGGCGCGGGGCGTGCGCGGCTCCCTTCACCCCCGGTGCGCGCGAGCGGAGGCCAGGCGAACCGTGGGCAGCGGCATGTCACTTCTGAGGCTCACCTTCCTCGGCACCTCCGCCGCGCAGCCCACGCTGCACCGCAACCTCAGCGGGCTGATGGTGAAGGCGGACGCGGACCTGCTGCTCTTCGACTGCGGCGAGGGCAGCCAGCGGCAGATGGTGCGCTACGGCACCGGCTTCAGCGTGGACGCGGTCTTCTTCACCCACTTCCACGCGGACCACTACCTCGGCATCATCGGCTTCCTGCGCACGCTGGGCATGCAGGGGCGCGCGGTGCCGCTCACGCTCTACGGGCCGCCCCCTGCGCGCAGGCTCCTGCACCAGGCGGTGCACCTGGGCGTGGAGCAGCTCGCCTTCCCGGTGGAGTTCGTGGAGCTCAAGGACGGGGACGAGGTGGCGCGCGGCGGCTACCGCGTGCAGGCGGTGCAGGTGGACCACCGCATCAACGCGCTCGGCTACCTGCTCAAGGAGGACCCGCGCCCCGGCAAGTTCAACCTCGAGCGGGCGCGCGCGCTCGGCGTGCCCAGCGGCCCGGACTACGGGAAGCTGCAGCGCGGCGAGAGCGTGGTGCTGCCGGGCGGCGCCACGGTGCGCCCCGAGGACGTGCTGGGCGGCGCGCGCGCCGGGCGCAGGCTGGTCATCAGCGGGGACACGCGCCCCTGCAGCGCGCTCGTGCAGGCGGCCGCGGGCGCGGACCTGCTGGTGCACGAGAGCACCTTCAGCGACGACGAGCAGGCGCGCGCGGTGGAGACGCGCCACTCGACGGCGCGCGAGGCGGGGCGGGTGGCGCGCGAGGCGGGCGCAAAGCGCCTCGTCCTCACCCACCTCTCCAGCCGCCACGACACCGACCCCACGCGCCTCCTCGCGCAGGCGCGCGAGGAGTTCAAGGGGCCGGTGGAGGTAGCCTACGACGGGCTCAGCGTGGAGCTGCCGCTCAACGACTAGCTACATCTTGCCGGCCTGCGCCTGCAGCTGCTCGGCCGTCTGCGGGTCCGCGCGCTGCAGCAGCAGCCACTCCATCTCCAGGTCGCGGCTCGTGCTCGCGCTCATCAGGCCGGCCTCGTTGCGGTCGCCGCCGGTGGCCAGCTCGTTCTGGCCCGCGGCCTTCGCCACGCGGTTCTGCTTCTCGAACACCACGGTGGAGCTGGTGGGGCTCACCGGCATCACCTGCACCTGGTAGGCGCTCCACGCGGTGGCGATGTTCGAGCCGCCGCCGTCCTGCTTCCACTCGGTCACGGCGATGAAGTGCGGCGCGTCCTCGCGCAGCGAGTAGCCCTTGCTCTTCAGCAGCGCCGTGGCCTGCTGGTAGAGCTGCGGCGCGGGCAGCCCGTAGACGTGCTCACCGGCGCGCTCGCGCACGTAGGTGTCGCGCTTGTTCGCGGCGCAGCCCGCAGCGAGCGCGAGCACGCTGGCGACCACGAGCAGGCGGGACAGGGAAGAGCGGGTCGAGGCGTTCATGGGGGACCTCCAGTGGGAGCTGCGAGGAACGGTGGAGAAAGCCTGAATTGAACCCCATCTTCGTGGCAAGGGCCACCCCGCTCGCTCGCTTCCCTCAGGGCGGGGGGCGCGCGGGCGCGGCCGCCGTCTCGAGCTCCGGGGCGGCAGGGGCCGCCGGGCTGAGCCGGCCCACGTAGTACAGGCCGTCGAAGCCCTCGGCCGAGCGCTTCGCCCCCAGCTGCACGAAGGGCCGGTGGCCGAGGAAGTGGCGCTCCACGGCGGGGCCGCTCATGAACTCGCGGCGCATGTCGATGGGGGCCGTCTCGCGGAACACGCCGCACTGCACCTTGCCTCCCGGCTCCAGCTTGCAGCTGTTGGCGGCGCCCCCGCCGTGGTCCACGTCCAGCGCCACGAGCCCCGGCTCGCGCTGGCGCAGCAGGTAGCCCAGCGGGAGGAAGGCCGGGTCCCAGGACGTGCCCTTCGCGGTGCGCGCGTGCACGTTGCCCGTGAGCACCACCGCGAGCCGCCCCGGAGAGCGCGTGCGCTCGGCGAGCAGCGCCTGGGCCATGAGCGCGTCGTGCGCGCTGCCCTGGGCGAAGGTGTCGAAGGCGAGCACCTCGATGGGCAGCCCCGCGTGGCGCTCGGCCCGCGCGCGCTCGAGCAGCTGCAGCATGGCGACCGAGCTGCGCCCGTCCTGGAAGGTGCGGTGCCAGAAGTCGCCCTGCAGCAGCTGCGCGCGGGCGACCGGCCCTCCGTCGCTCGCGAGGAAGCGGTTGAGGCGGCGCTGCTCCTTGCGCGGCAGCTCCACGGCGAGCGTCACCGGCAGGCCGCGGCTCGCCGCAGCGCACACCAGCTGCCCCACCACCGTCGGAATCTCGTTGGAGCCCTGCACCTCGCCGAGCAGGAGCAGCCCGCGCGGGCGGAACAGCGCGTCCGCGCCGGCGATGGGCTCGCCGCAGTCCACCGCGGGCTTGCTCCCCGCGGGCGCCGGGCTCGCGGGCAGCGGGGCCTCCTCGCCATCCGCCACCTCCGAGCCGGGCGCGGGAGCGCCGGGGCTGCCCGGGGGAAGGGCCGCGAGGCCGGGCGCCGCGCCCGCGGCCGGGGGCACCGCCTCGGGCACGTTCGCGGCGGCGGCGGCCGGGGCGCTCGAGTGCGCGAGCGCCGGGGGCGCGCTCTCCGAGCCGCGCGGCAGCAGCGCCGGCAGGGCCGGGGTGAGGGCGCCCACGTGCAAGAGCCCGTCGAAGCCTGCCGCGCTCGGCGCGCCGAGCAGCTGCACGGAGGGCGCCTGGCCGGGCGGCGAGTAGCTCTCGTCGGTGGGGGCGGCGGCGTAGATGCGGCAGTCGGCCTCGCGGTGGGAGTTCACGCCGCAGGCCCAGCGCTGGCCGCGCGCGAAGGCGGTGTCCAGCGCGTGCACCTGCAGCCCCGCGGCGAGCAGGCGCGAGCCGAGCGGGCGCAGGGCGCGGTTCCAGCGCGCGCCGTCCTTCAGCCGCACGTGCTCGTTGCCGCCCAGCACCAGCAGCGTGGCCTCGGGGTGCTGGTGCGCGCGCGCGAGCAGCGCCTCGGCGCCCCGCTGCTCGCGCGGGTCGTCCTTCAGGTTGCGCGCGTCGTAGGCGAAGGCCTCGATGGGCAGGCCGCCCGCGCGCCAGCGCCGCACGCGCTCGATGAGCACCACGAGCGCGCGGCTGCTGCGCCCGTCGCGCGGCACCTGGCGCCAGAAGCTGCCCTGCAAGAGCACGTCCTGGTCCTCGCGCGTGCCCACGCTGCGCAGGTACGCCTCGAGCGCGGGCTGCTCCTCCTGCGGCAGGGGCAGCGCCAGCAGCACCGGGCGCTTCCGCTGCGCGAGCTGGCAGGCGAGGTTGCCCACCGCGGCGGGCACCTCGCGCGTGCCCAGCTGCTCACCCACCAGCACCGCGAGGCCCGCCTTCTCGAGCGGCTCGAGGCCGCGCACGGACTCGCCGCACAGCAGCGGCTTCGGGGCGCCCGGGCCGGCAAAGGGCATCCCGCCCTGCTCCTGCTCCCAGCCCATCGTGAGGGGCGGGGCGCGCGGCGGGGAGGGCGGCAGGGCCGGGTCCACGCCGCCGCCGGTGAACTCGAGCGAGGGGAACTGCTCGAGGCGCTGCACCAGCTCGCGCTCGAGCCCGAGGTCGCGCACGCCCAGCTCGTTGCTGCCGCGCATGTCGTCCTGGCCCGGCATGCGGTGCTGGTTCACGAAGCGCGGGTCCGCGGGCATGCTGCGCTCGAGCCGCCCGAGGCCGCCCTGGCCCACGCGCGCCTCCTCGCCCACGCGCTGGTCCGCCATGTTCTTCGCGTGGTTGCGGCCGTTGTCGTCCGGGGTGCTGGTGTGGTGGCGCGCGGCCTCCGCCGCCTGGTCGAACTCCGCCCACTGGTTGGTGATGGAGGCGGCGTGGCCCGTCACGCCCTGCGCGCCCTCGCCCACCACGTCCGTGGGGGTGTCCTTGCCGGTGAAGGCCTCCTCGCGGTCGATGCGGAAGATGCGCACCACCGAGTGCTCGGGCCCCAGCGCGATGCCCTGCACGTAGTAGCGGCGCAGGCGGTTGAAGCCCGAGGCGGCCGTGCTCGCGCGCGGCTGCTGCGCGTGGCCCAGCACGCGCCAGCGCGTGATGAGCTCGGCGCCGGGCAGCGGCTGCCCCTTCCCGTCCTTCGCCTGGGCCGCGAGCGCGGCGCCCTCGAAGGGCTCCACGTCCTGGTCGTGCGACTCGAGCAGCGCGCGCGCCGCGGCGAGCGCCTCGGGCAGCGGGTACGTGTACACGTGCTCGGTCTTGGGCTGCGGGTCCGCCCCCGGGTACAGGGGCGGCTCGTGCGGGGCGGCCGGCGCCGCGAGCGCAAGCAGGAGCAGCGCGCTGAGGACCCACCGCGACGGCGGTGCTCCAGGGACGACGGGGCGGCGGAGCATGGGACGGGTGCCTCCTGGTGGATGCACTGCGCTGGCACCCTGTACAACGCGCAGGCAGGCGCGCGGATATCGCCCTCGGCCCGGAGTTCAGAGGGAGGGCGGGCCGGCCTCGGAGCCCTCGGCGCCGGCGTCGTTCGCCGCGGCGGCCTCGAGGGCGTCCGTCGCCGGGGCGCGCGCGGTGGCCGCCCGGAGGTGCTCCTGCAGCAGCGCCGCCACCGCCTCGGGCGCCTCCAGCGGGGCGAAGTGGCCCACGTCCGGCAGGTAGCGCACGTCGAAGGGGCCGCGGAAGAGGGGCGCGAGGCCGCGGGTGAGGTGGCGGCCGAGCGCCACGTCGCGCTCGGCCCAGACGAGGCGGAAGGGCGCGCGGATGGGCGGGGGCGCGCCGGTGTCCTTGCGCAGCACGGCGCGCCGCACCGCGCAGCGGTAGTAGGCGAGCGCGGCGTGCGCGGCCGCGGGGCGGGCGAAGTTCTGCGCGTAGGGAGCGAGGCGCTCGAGCGGCACGCGCTCCGGGTGGACCATCGCGGCGCGGATGGCGCGCGGCACGAGCCAGCCGCCGTGCGCGCTCAGCAGGCGCTCGGGCAGCCAGGGGAGCTGGAAGAGGCCCATGTAGCTGCTGCGCAGGAGCTGGTCCGGCCGCCACACGCGCCGCGCCATCACGGCGGGGTGCGGCGCGTTCACCACCGCGAGCCGCGCGAGCCGCTCCGGGTGGTGCATGCCCAGCTGGTAGGCGATGGCCCCGCCCCAGTCGTGCCCCACCACGCTCACCCGCTCGCCGGGGCGCAGGAGCGCGGCGAGCTGCAGGGCATCGTCCGCGAGCGTGTCCAGGTCGTAGCCGTCCGCGGGGATGTCCGTCCCGCCGTAGCCGCGCAGGTCCGGCGCCACGCAGCGCAGGCCCGCGTCGGCGAGCCGGCGCATCACCTCGCGCCAGCTCTCCGCGAGCTCGGGAAAGCCGTGCAGCAGCAGCACGAGGGGGCCGCGCGCGGGGCCCGCCTCCAGCACGTGCACGCGCAGGGAGGGGAGCTGGAGCATCCGCGAGGTGACGAGCGAGGGCGCCATCCCGCGAGGGTAGGTGCGAGGCCGCGCGGCTGACGGAGCGGGCCGAGCCGTCGCACGCTGTACAGGCGGGCGTCATCGCCATTGGGGGCGGCCCGCCCCGTGCGCATCATCGGGGGAGCCCCATGATTCCCATCAGCGACGACAACCCCACGCTGCGCACCCCCGTGGTGACCTACCTGCTGCTGGCGCTCAACGTCGGCGTCTGGCTGCTCATCCAGGGGGCAGGCTTCGACGACAACGTGCTCGCCGCCACGGTGTGCAACCTCGGCATGGTGCCCGGCGAGCTGACGCGCCAGGCGCAGGTGGGGCTCGCGGTGCCGCTGGGCCCGGGGCTCGCGTGCGTGGTGGACCGGGAGTCCATCAACACCCTCACGCCGCTCACCTCGATGTTCCTGCACGGCAGCTGGATGCACCTGCTGGGCAACTGCCTCTTCCTCTGGGTCTTCGGCAACAACGTCGAGGACAGCATGGGGCGCGTGCGCTTCTTCGTCTTCTACATCGTGTGCGGGCTCGCGGCCGCGTTCACCCACGTGATGATGGACCCGGGCAGCCCCGTGCCCACGGTGGGCGCCTCGGGCGCCATCTCCGGCGTGATGGGGGCCTACCTGCTGCTCTACCCGCGCGTGCGGGTGCGCATGTTCTTCCCGCCCTTCTTCTTCATCCCCCTGCCCGCCTGGCTCGTGCTCATCTGGTGGTTCGGCGTGCAGCTGCTCTCGGGGCTGCCGCGGCTCAACAGCCTGGACCCCGAGGCGAGCAGCGGCGTGGCCTTCTGGGCCCACGTGGGCGGCTTCGTCGCGGGCGCCGTGCTCGTGCGCTTCTTCGAGGACCGGCGCTACGTGCGCGAGCGCACCGTGGGTCGGCACCGACTCCACCCCGACAACCCCTGAGCGAGCACCCACACCGGCACCGCCGGGCGCACCGCGCGCCCACCGCCCCTCGGGCGCTAGGCTCCCGTGCGCAAACTTCCCCATTGCACGGAGAGACGATGCTGACTGCGGACCACCAGGCCGGCCGACTGGTCGAGGCGCGCGGCGAGGGCCTCATCACCTACCCCGAGTTCGTGGCCTTTCGCTCCAGCTTCATGGAGAAGCTCGCGCGCGCGGGCGTCCGCGGGCCGGTGATCGCCGTGGGAGACCTGCGCAAGGTGGAGCGGATCACCGACGATGCGCAGCCCGCGGTGCTCGGGCTGCTGCGCAGCGACAACGCGCGCGTCGAGCGCAGCGCCCACCTGCTCACCGCGCGCACCCCCTTCGCGCAGCTGTACGCGGACCTCATCGAGAAGACGCACAACGCCTCGCGGCGTGCCTTCACCGATCCCTGGGCGCTCATCGACTACCTCGCGCCCGTGCTCACGCCCGCCGAGATGCAGCGGCTCGAGGCCATGCTGCGCTGACGGCGTGCTCCCTCTTCTCCTGGGCGCGGGCGCAGCTCAGGGTTGCACGGCTGCTGGGGTAGCAATCCCTCACCCCGGCCCTCTCCCAGAGGGAGAGGGAGCATTGCTCAGTAGTAGTCCTGCAGCGTCAGGGAGCGGGTGGTGCCGTCCGCGAGCGTGAGGCTCACCTGCTTCCCCGCGGGGGCGTAGCGCCACTTGGCGAGCGGCGTGCCGCTGTAGCCCTGCGCCACGCGCTGGCCGTCGATCGCCACCACCCGCTCGCCCTTCTTCCAGCCCGCCGCGGCCGCGGGGCTCCCGGGCGACACCAGCAGCACCTCCAGGTACTCGCCGTGCGGCAGCAGCGCGAGCCCCGCGCGGTCCTTGTCGAAGGGGCGCGCCACCGCGCGCGCGTCCGGCACCAGCAGCATCGTGTCGCGCGCGTAGTCGGTGATCATCCGGAAGCGCCCCAGCACCTGCAGCCCGAGGTTGCCCAGGTTGCGCGAGGAGCTGGACACCGACTGGTCCTCGCCGTCGAACACCGTGGGCACGTCGTGGAAGGTGACGCCCGCGAGCCTCACCGTGCCGAGCACCGCCACGTCGCGCTCCTGCAGCCCACCCACGGCGCCCGAGAGCGTGCGCGAGTGGCGCCGCCCCTCGAGCAGGCCCGCGCGCTTCCAGTACGCCGCGTAGAGCGAGAGCGCGCCGCCGTTGCCCACGTCGAAGAGCACCGGCACCGGGGGCCGCCCCTCCACCGAGATCTGCACCTCGCGCATCCCGCCCGTGGACTCCTTCAGCGGCACCTTCACCGCGCCCGCAGGCGCCTGGAAGCCGCGGGGCTCGTGGAAGGCGATGCGCCGGTTGGGGAAGTCCACGTCCACCACGAGCTGGTTGAAGGCCTCCTTGCCCAGCACCACCGGCAGCGGGTGGCCGATCTCCTTCGCCACCTGCGCCAGGTCGATGATCGCCACCGTGAGCCCCTTCAGCTGCAGGTCCCCGAGCAGGATGTCCACGCCCGCCGCCAGCTGCGCGCGGTCCTGCCCGCCGCTGCCCACCGCCGGCAGCGTGCCCTGCGCCGCGAGCCCCAGCTCGCGCGCGTAGCCCGCGTCCACCACCGTCATCTCCGCGCCGCTGTCCAGGAGCACCTGCGTGTCGCGCCCGTTCACCTTCGCCGGGATGTAGACGCGGTTCTCGTTGAAGAACTCGAAGGGCAGGAAGCCCGTGCTGTGGCGCCCCTCGGCAAAGCGCACCTTGCGCTCCGCCTCCTTCGGGCGCTCGAAGAGCCCCGCGGGCGGCTGCGCGTTCAGCTCCACCTGCTCCAGCACCGTGCGGGTGTTGCCGTCCGGGTGCTCGTCGAACACCTCCTCGAGGAAGGCCATGCGCACGCCCTCCACCTCGCGCCAGTCGCCCAGCCGCACAAAGCGCGTGCGCTGGTCCTCGCGGATGCGCACGCCGTGCAGCGCGCCGCTGCCCGCGTCGAGGAAGAGGTCGTAGCGGTCCTCGTCCCCGGGGCCGGAGAAGGTGATGCGCACCACCTTCCAGCTGCGCCCGTCACGCGGCTCGTCCGGCAGCAACTGCGCCCGGGCTCCGCCGTGCCCGCGCAGCGCCTCGCCGAACTCGAGCGCGAGCTGGTGGCGCGCATCGCGCATGTCCGTGGCCGCCACGTCCTCCAGCTGGCCGCTCGCGTTCACGCTCCAGCCTGACTTCGGCGTGAAGGCGCGCGAGCCGCGCAGAACGCCCAAGTCCGTGTCCTCGCGCAGCCGCCCGTCGCGCAGGCTCCACGTCTCCAGCTTCCCGCTCAGCCCGCCCAGCGAGAGCTGCCCCTGGCGGTGCACGCTCTTCAGCCGCGCGTAGGCGGGCCCTCCCCGCCAGGCGAGGTGGCGCGCGAGCAGCTCCGCGGCCGGGTCCGCGGCATGGGCCGCACCGGGGAGGGCGACGAAGAGCAGCAGCAGGACGAGGGCAAGGCGCTTCATCGGGACGCTCCTGACTTGGACCTGGACTTGGGAAGCCCGACGAGCTCGCGCAGCCCCGGCGGGCGGCCGGTGAGGACGGAGAAGGTCTTCGCGAGCCTCGCGCGCTCGGCCGGGGGCGCGTGCACCTGCAGCTCGGCGGAGAGCCCGCTGTGCTGCAGGCACGAGAGGTACACGCTGTCGCTCCACATCGCGTGGCGCACCTGCGCGCCGTCCTCGGCGAGCAGCGCCACGAGGAGCTCGCGCGCGTCCACCACCAGCGTCAGCTGCGCGCCCGGCCAGCGCTCGCGGATGAAGGCCGCGTCCGGGCTGCACACCTGGATGAAGGGCGCGGCGGGCACCTCGGCATAGACGCGTCCCGCGATGGCCACGCGCCGCCCGCTCGTTTCCACCAGCGCGGGGGCCAGCACGTCGTAGGGCGCGGGGAAGAGGTCGAAGAGCACCACCTCCCTTGCGCGCGCGAGCATCGCCCGCGCCCGCTCGAAGACCTGCGCCGCCGTCTTCAGGTGGTAGATGCGGTCGTCCTGCGCCGGCGCGTGCAGCTTCTCGAGCGCCGCCGCGGCCGTGCGCTGGCGGGACTCGAAGCGGCTGCGCAGCGCCGCGAGCACCTCGTCCGGCGGGACCGGGCGGAAGGAGCGCGCCTCGCCCTCGTCCACCAGCACCGCGCCCCGCTGCTCGAGCGCGGCGAGCGCCTGGTAGATGGCCGGCGGCGCCTTGCCCAGCGCCTGCGCGAGCCGGTAGCCGGTAGCCGGTGCCCCGCGCAGCAGCTCGCAGTACACGCGCGCCTCGGACTCGGTGAAGCCCAGCGCGACGAGCTCTTCTTCCGCGGTCATGGAGCTTGTTATTACTGTAGGATAATAACAAGTCAAGACGATGAGAAAACAGCCCTTCTCAGGTGAGGCTTCCTTGCAGGTGCGGCTTGCCCTCCGAGGATGAGACGCGGAAGTGCACCGCAGCGCCCTCGCGACGCGTCTGGAAGGTCACCTCCGAGGGGAGCAGCAGCGGGCGGCGGAAGCCCACGTCCAGCGTCAGCGCGTCCGCCTGCGCCGCCTCGCCCAGCTCCGCCACGCAGCGCGCGAGCGTCCACATGCCGTGCGCGATGGCGCGCGGGAAGCCGAAGGGCCGCGCGGTGAGCGCCGTGAGGTGGATGGGGTTGTAGTCCCCCGAGGCGCGCCCGTAGCGGCGCCCCGTGTCCGCGGGCACCCGCCACGCCGCGGGACGGCTCTGGGCAAAGGCGTCCGCGCCGGCCTCCGGCGAGGGCTTGCGCTCGGTCTTGCCGCCGCCGCGCTGGAGAGACCTGCGCAGCATCGTGGTGAGCGCCTCCCAGGCGGGTGCGCCCTCGCACTCCACGCGCGTGCGCAGGTCCAGCTCCACGCCGGCCGCCACCTCGCGCCGGGCCTCGAAGTGCACCGAGACGCCGAGCGCTGCGCCCTCCGGGAGCCGGCGCTGCTGGCGGATGTGGTTGCGCACGTGGACGAGCCCCATCACCGGATAGGGGAAGTCCGGCCGCCCCATCAGCGCGAGGTGCAGGGGCGTGGCGAGCACCTGCGGATAGGTGATGGGCAGGAAGCCGTCCGCGTCGAAGCCGCACACCGCGCGGTAGCGCGCGAGCGCCGCGGCGTCCGGGCGCACGCCCTGCACCCGCAGCGTCGCCTGCGGAAGTCCCTCTCCTCGTGCGCGGCGGCGGGGGAGCGCGGTGCGCAGCAGCTGTGCGCCCATGGGTGGCAGCGCGGGGAGATCGACCGTGGTCTCGGGGGTGTTCATCTCGCGGGCTCCTCGGACCTAGGCCTGCCAGGACGGGCGGCGGGTGAAGCCGAGCAGCGCCGCGAGCGGCAGCACCGAGCGCGGCAGCCACGGCAGCCGCCACATGCCGCCGTGGTTCGCCCCCCGCATCAGCAGCTCGAGCGGGTGCTGCAGCGCCACGTCCGGGTGCGCGGCGGAGCGCGGGTTGCGCAGGTCGTGCACCCAGAGCGCCGCCATCAGCGCGTTGGTCGTCTCGGGGTGGAACACCTCCACGCCGAAGGTGCCCGCGCCGCGGAAGGCCGCCGCGAGGAGCGGGTTCTTCGTCACCGAGTGCGTGGCGCTCGAGGGCGCGACGTTGATGGACACCGTGCGCCCCTCACTGCGCGCCACCACCGCGCGCCACTGCTGCAGCCGCTTCGCCAGCGCGTAGCTCGGCCCCTGCTCGAGCACGAGGCAGTCCACCGTGCCGTACTCCGTGCCCGTGCTGCTGCGCACGAGCCTGCCTGCATTGGGCTGGAAGAGCCGGCCCGCGCTCGCCAGGCGCGCACCGGCCTGTGCGAGGCGCGCGGGCGCCGAGCGCTCGGCGAAGGCCGCTTGCACGCTGCGCGCGACGTCGCCGGGCACCGCGAAGAGGTCCGTGGGCGTGGCCATGAAGGCCAGGCTGGTGCCGGGGCGCGCGCGGGCGAGCGCGACGCCGATGGCGTCCATCGCCACCGCGACGCGCGCGTGCTTCTCCCCGTCCAGGTACGCGAGCGCGGCCACGTCCAGGTCCACCCCGAGCGAGCCGAGCCACGCGGCGAGCTCGGGCGTCTGGGTGAGCAGGTCCGCGCCGGCGAGCGGCGCCCACGCGGAGGCATCGGCGGCCGCGGGCGCGGAGGCGGCGAGCGGCGCGAGGAGCCGGCCGTTGCCCTCGAGCGCGTCCTGCACGAGGCGCTCCCAGGTCCGGGGGCGCTGCAGGTCCACCGCCACCACGTTCGCGCGCCAGCGCATCAGCCAGCGGAAGGGGCCCGCCTCGGCCGCCGCGCCCAGCAGCGCGAAGGTTCGGTCCGAGAGATCCAACCACTCCGGGTGCCCCTGCACCTGGCGCAGCGCCTCGGCGTGGCTGGGCTCGAGCACGCCCCGGCGCTCCCAGGCGTCCAGCTGCTGCAGCAGCACCGCGCCCTCCAGCCTCTGGCCCCGGTAGGGCACCCACCAGCGCGGCGGTGCCGAGCGCTCGCGCCCCTCCAGCGTCACCGTGCGCAGGGCGCCCGGGGTGGGCGCGGCCATCGCGTCTGCGAGCGGGCGGGCGTTCCCATCGCGCACGAACTCGAAGCTGCGCCAGGCGGCGTCCAGGCCGGCCTTCGCCGTGGCGAGGGCGGCCTCGGGCTTCTCGAGCGAGAGCTCCGTGAGGGCGCGCAGGTGGCGCGGGTACTGCTGGCGCCACTGCGCCTCGTCGCGCAGCGCCTGGGCGGCCTCGGGGCTCGCGGCTTCGAGCGCAGTGGCGAAGATCGATTTCGACGTTGCGGTCGTGCTGCGGCGGCCCTCTGTGTCCGCGGGAAACTGGATGCCGGTGGTCTCTGCGCTCATGGCGCCAGAGGTTGCACGGCAAGGGCCACTGGGCAAGGGGTTACTTGCCCTCTTCCAGGGGGAGAGGGGACGTTGACGCAATCGGGTTGCAGTTATCTCTGCTTGACCGTGCGGCCTCGCGTGAGGTGGGAGACCGCCTCGCCGAGGCCCTCCGCGGTGAGCGGGAACATGGAGAAGACCTGGCGGACGGCCTGGATGGTCGGGTGGTGCCAGCCGCGCGGGGGCTCCGGGTTGAGCCACGCGCTGCGCTCGAAGTGGCCCGCGAGCTGCCCGAGCCAGCCCACGCCCTCGAGCCCCTCGCTGCGGTCGTAGTGCCCCTGCGCGGTGGTGGTCATGTACAGCTCGTAGGGCGCCATCAGCGCGTCCCCCACGAGGATGAGCTTGTGGTGGCGCCCCACGTCCGCGATCAACTGCGGCACGGTGGTGCCGCCGGTGAGGTGCGGCGTCTCGTAGAGCCGGCCGTACACGCAGTTGTGGAAGTAGTAGGTGCGCAGCTCCTTGAAGTGGGTCGCCGCCTTGGCCACGCTGAACAGCCGCCCCACCAGGCTCGCGTAGGGGTCCATGCTGCCGCCCACGTCCATCAGGAGCACCACGCGCGTGTTGGGCCGGCGCGGCGGGCGCGTCACCACCTCCAGCTCGCCCGCGTTCTTCGCGGTGGCCGCGATGCTCCCCTCCACGTCCAGCTCGTCCGGCTGGCCCTCGCGGGCAAACGCGCGCAGCTTGCGCAGCGCCACCGCGAGCTGGCGCGTGTCCAGCACCAGGTCGTCGCGGTACGCGGCGTAGCGCCGCTCCCCGGCCTGCCGCAGCGCGCTCCGGTGCTCGCCCTTCTCCCCGCCCACCCGGAAGCCCTCGCGCGCGTGGCCGCCGTGGCCGAAGGGGCTCGCGCCGCCGGTGCCGATCCACCGCGTGCCACCGTCGTGGCGCTCGGTCTGCTCGCGCAAGCGCTCCTCAAACATCCGCTCCAGCGTCTCCGCGTCGAGGTGCTCGAGCAGCGCGCGCTCCTCCTCGCTCAGGTCGCGCCGCGCCTTGGCCTCCTTCAGCCAGTCGAGCAGCTCGCGGGTGAGCTGCAGGCCCGCGCCCTCGGCGCCCTGGAAGTGGGCGAGGAAGGCCGCGTCGAAGAGGTCCAGCTGGGCCTCCGAGTGCACGAGGAGCGCGCGCGCCACGTGGTAGAAGCCCTCGAGGCTGCTGTCGTGCAGGCCCGCCTGCAGCGCGCCGGCGAGCGCGAGCGCCTCCTGGGCGCCCACGCTCACGCCCGCGGTCCGCAGCCGGTAGAGGAAGGGCAGGAACACGGGTGCGCGCTCCCCCTCAGGCCCGGTTGCGCCGGCCGCCGCGGAAGGCCTCGCCCACAGCGATGAGGTCCTGCTCCTTCTTGAGCAGCGCTCCCAGGAAGGGGAGGTTCTCCTCCAGCTGCAGGCTCTTCACGCCGCTCGCGCGCAGCACGGCGATCCAGTCGATGAGCTCGCTGGTGCTGGGGCGCTTGCGCAGCCGGGTGAAGCCGCGCAGCTCGTAGAAGACCTCCAGCGCCTGCTTCGCGAGCGCCTCGTCCAGGTCCGGGTGGTGCACGCCCACGATGCGGCGCATGAGGTGCACGTCCGGGAAGTCGATGAAGTGGAAGACGCAGCGGCGCAGGAAGGCGTCCGGCAGCTCCTTCTCGTTGTTGCTGGTGATGATGACGACCGGGCGCTCGTGCGCCACCACCTCCTCGTCCGTCTCGGTGATGCGGAAGCGCATCCGGTCCAGCTCGTGGAGCAGGTCGTTGGGGAACTCGAGGTCCGCCTTGTCCACCTCGTCGATGAGCAGCACCACGCGCTCCTTCGAGGCGAAGGCCTCCCCGAGCGGGCCGTACTTGATGTAGCGGCGGATGTCGCGCACGTCCCCGTCGCCGAAGCGCGAGTCGTAGAGGCGCTGCACGGTGTCGTAGACGTAGAGGCCGTCCTGCGCGCGCGTGGTGCTCTTCACGTGCCAGGTGAGCAGCCGCGCGCCGAGGCTCCTGGCCACGGCCTCCGCGAGCTGCGTCTTGCCCGTGCCCGGCTCCCCCTTCACCAGCAGGGGCCGCTGCAGCACGAGCGCGCAGTTGACGGCCGCCTGCAGGCCCTCACTGCTCAGGTAGGTGTCGGTTCCACGGAAGCGGGCGGGAAGGGAGCTCATGGCGGTGTCCGGCTGCTTTAACACCGCCCCGCCGCGCCGCAGCAGAGGCATCTCCCCTCGTGCGCACCATGTCGGATGACGTCCGACATCCAGGCGCGGTGTCGGACGCCGGACGGGGGCTCCCCCGGGCGCCTGCCCTGCACGAGTTCTGGCCCCAGCGCGCCCCGGGCCGGGTAACGTGCTGCGGCAACTTCGGAGCGGCGCTCCCCTCCGGCCCGGTCCCCCGTGGGGCGGCCAGCAGGCAGGGGAGCTCGAGAAAGCATCCGGACGCATTGAATGCGGCGCCGCTCCGGGGCTTCTAAGCGGCACGACCAACTCAGGTGACGACGCCTGAACCCATTGGAGGAAGTTCGATGAAGGTTCTCAAGACGAAGTCGGTGGTGGCCTCGGCCCTGGTTCTCTCGATGATGGGCGCCGGCTGTGCGACGCCGGGCAAGCGCACCGCGGTGGGCGCGGGTGCGGGCGCCATCGTGGGCGCGGGCGCCGGTGCGCTGATCGGCAAGGGCTGGGGCGGCGCCGCGATCGGCGCGGCCGCGGGCGCGGTCGCCGGCGGCGCAGTGGGCAACTACCTGGACAAGCAGGCCCAGGAGCTGGAGAAGGCCAACCTCCCGGTGGAGCGCACCCAGGACGGCGCCATCGTGGTGAAGATGCCGGGCGACCTGCTCTTCGCGACCAACAGCGCCACGCTCAGCCCGCAGGCGATGCAGAGCGTGAACGAGCTCGCGGACGTGCTCGTGAAGTACCCGGAGGACCGCATCCAGGTCGCCGGCCACACCGACAGCACCGGCTCGGACGAGTACAACAAGCAGCTCTCGCTCAAGCGCGCGGACGCGGTGGCCCAGGTGCTGCTGAGCCGCGGCGTGAAGAGCGAGCAGATTGCGACCGCCGGCGCCGGCGAGCTGCAGCCCGTGGCGGACAACGCCACCGCCGAGGGCCGCGCGAAGAACCGCCGCGTGCAGCTGCACATCGACGTGCCGCAGGCGAACCAGCAGAAGGTGGAGCAGAAGGCCGAGGCCGCGAAGCAGCGCAGCTAGTTCCTCTGCATTAGCGAAGTTCCAGGGGGCGCGGGGCCGCGAGGCGCCGCGCCCCCTGCTGCTTTCGGGGTTCCCTTGCACCGCGCGGCTGCGCGAGAGTCCCCCTCCCCTTCACGTCCGGGAGCCCCTGAATGCGCCCCTCCGTCCGCCTCACCCTGCTGCCGCTGCTGCTCGCGCTCGGCGCCTGTGCGCGCCATGCGGCAGCGCCCTCCCCTCAGGCTGCGGCCGCGGCCCCGGCCGAGGCCACGGGCCCCGTGACGGTGTACGTCGCCGCGCGCGTGCGCACGCTGGACCCCGCGCACCCGCTCGCCGCGGCGCTCGCGGTGCGCGGCGAGAAGCTGCTCGCGGTGGGCTCGCGCGCAGACGTGCTGAAGGCCGCGGGCGAGGGCGCGCGCGTGGTGGACCTGGGCCCGGCCACGCTGGTGCCCGGCCTCACGGACGCGCACGGCCACCTGAGCGCGCTGGGCGGGAGCCTGGTGGGCGTGCAGCTGGAGGGCACGGCCTCGCTCGAGGAGGCGCTCGCGCGCATCTTCGACGCGCCTGCGAGCGCCTCGCAGGGCGAGTGGCGGGTGGGCCGCGGCTGGGACCAGAACGACTGGCCCACGCGCGCCTTCCCCGGCCGCGCGGAGCTGGACGCGCGCCTGCCGCACACGCCGGTGGCCATGGGCCGCATCGACGGGCACGCGCTGTGGGTGAACGGCGAGGCGCTGCGGCGCGCCGGCATCACCCGCGACACGAAGGACCCCGAGGGTGGCCGCATCCTGCGCGGCCCGGACGGCGAGCCCACCGGCGTGCTCGTGGACAACGCCATGGGCCTCGTCTACCGCGCGATTCCCGAGCCCACCGACGCGCAGCGCGAGGCGCGCATGCTCGCCGCCCTGCAGCACTGCGCCGAGGCGGGCCTCACCGGCGTGCACGACGCGGGGATGAGCCTCGCGGACTACCGGGTGCTGCAGCGGCTGGATGCGGCCGGCAAGCTCCCCTTGCGCGTGTACGTGATGGCGGACGGGCGCGGGCAGGACAAGGACGCCTTCCTGCAGCTGGGCCCGCAGCAGGGGCACCTGCTCACGATGCGCGCGGTGAAGTTCACG
>NZ_VJZZ01000005.1:300000-421094 GCF_009659535.1 Aggregicoccus sp. 17bor-14 | reverse complement strand
GCGCGCGGAGGTTTTCGCGCAGCTGCCCTCCGCGCGGGAGCGCGAGAAACCCGCCGAGTACCTCATCGACGCTGTCCTCGCGGCCGCTTAGGGTGGCGTCCGACTGCGAAACTCGAACTTAGGCGGTCACTAGGTATCCCGCGACCGCCGAAGGTGGGCGAAAGCGCGCGGCCTTCACCGACGACGTGAACGGCCTCAGCGCTCATCGCCCCGTCTACAATGCTCAGCCCCCCATCAACCGCCGCAGGTAGCCGCGGATGCGCGCCGCGTTCTTGCCCACGTCGCTGCGCCCCACGCGCGACACCGAGCGCACGTCCACCACGCTGCCGCCGCCCGGGCCCTGCGCCACGCGCACCACCACGTCGTCCTTGAAGCCCCACCAGAAGGTGGTGTCGGTGGCCTCGATGCGGCCCTCCGTGGGCTCCGTCGCCACCACCTCCCAGCCCTCGGCGCGCGCGGCCTCGAGCGCGCGCTGGAAGGCCTCGGCGCGCGGCACCTTCAGCGCGAGCGGCTTCAGCTCCGGGTAGGCCGCGTGCTGCTGGCGCGCCACCTCCGGCCCGCCGTACTCGGCCGGATTCGCCGCCCCCGAGCGCAGCGGCAGCACCGCCACGAAGGCGGGCGGATGCCCCGTGTCCGTGCTGATGTCGTGGATGGGCGGCACGGCGCGCGCCCGCGAGCGGAACGCCGAGGGCAGCGCGAAGGCGGGCGCCGCGAGCACCAGGCCCAGGAGCGCCCAGCGCCCCCGCCCGCGCGCAGGGCCCAGCCGCGCGAGCACCAGCCCCAGCACGCAGAGGGCGAAGGCCGCGAGCGCCGTCCACGCGCCGTACTGCATGGAGGTGAAGCCCGCGCGCAGCTCCAGGAGCCCGTGGCGGTACAGGGGCCCGGGCAGGGCGACGAGCAGCAGGGCCAGCGCGGCGAGCGCGAGGCCGAGCAGGGGGACGGCCCGCGGCCAGCGCGGACCGGTGGGACGGGCGGCGGTGTCGGCAGGAGTGTCCATCGAGGGCAGCCTAGCGCGGTGGCGGGCTGCCTTCCGCGCCACTCCCGCGCTCCGCCCGTTCCTCCTCGTCCCGCAGGGCAATGCCGAGCTTCAGCAGTGCACGGCGCAGCTGGCTCTTCACGCTTCCCAGCGGCCAGCCGGTGGCGGCCGCCACCTGCAGCTGGGACATCCCGCCGAAGTAGTGGAGGGCGAGCGCCCGCTGCTCGGCCTGCGAGAGCCGGCCCAGCGCCGCGAGGATGCGCTCGCTCTGCTCGGCCACGATGGCATCCGACTCGGGGCTGTCCGCGTGCGCCCCGGACCCGCCCTGCGCCTCTCCCAGCTGCTGTTCCGAGTGCTCGCGCGCCATGCGCCGCCGTCGCCGGTCCAGGGCGCACGTGCGCCCGAGCGTGAGCAGCCACGCCTGCACGGAGCCGCGCGGCGCCGAGTACTCGCCCGCGCGCTGCCAGGCGCGCAGGAAGGTCTCCTGCAGCGCCTCCTGCGCCTCCTGCGGATCGCCGAGCACCGCCAGCGCCTGGGCGTAGACGCCGCGCACGTGGCGCGCGTACGGCGCTCCGAGCGCCGACTCGCTCCCTGCCGCCAGCGCACCCATCAGCGCGCCGTCGTCGGCGAGGTCGAAGTCCGTGTCGGGAGGAGCGGGGGTCACGCCCCAAGCTAGCGCCGCTAGGGGAATCCCGTACCCCGGGCCTGCGGTCTGTCGCACCCGCGTGCAGCGCTCGCGCCGAGCGCACCCTGCAGCCGTCCGGCTGGCCGTCCCCCTCATCGGGGGCGGCAGCGAGCGGCGTCAGCCGAGCAGCAGCAGCTCGAGCAGTGCCTTCTGGGCGTGCATGCGGTTCTCCGCCTCGTCCCAGGCGGCCGACTGGGGGCCGTCCAGCACGCCCGCGGAGATCTCCTCGCCGCGGTGGGCGGGAAGGCAGTGCAGCACGATGGCGCTCGGGTGCGCGTGCGCCATCAGGCGCTCGTCCACGCAGAAGCCCGTGAAGGCCTCCTTGCGCTTCTGGGTCTCGGCCTCCTGGCCCATGCTCGTCCACACGTCGGTGACCACCACCTCGGCGCCCTTCACCGCCTCCGCGGGCGAGGCGGTGAGCCGCAGGTGCGAGCCGCAGGCCTGCACCTCCGCCTCGGGCGGGCGGTAGCCCTCGGGCGCCGCGAGCCGCAGCGTGAAGCCGAAGAGGCGCGCGGCCTCCATCCAGGAGAGCGCCATGTTGGTCGCCCCGTCGCCCACGAAGGCGACCTGGCGCCCCTCGATGCTGCCCAGCCGCTCCTCCACGGTCATCAAATCGGCGAGCAGCTGCACCGGGTGCGCGCCGTCCGTGAGGCCGTTGATGACGGGCACGGTGGCGGCCTTCGCGAACTCCTGGATGCGCGAGTCCGCGAAGGTGCGCATCATGATGGCGTCCGCGTAGCCGCTGACGACGCGCGCGGTGTCCGCGAGCGGCTCGCCGCGCGCCATCTGGCTGCCGTCGAAGGGCAGGGTGATGGCCTGGCCGCCCAGCTGCCCCATGGCCGCCTCGAAGGACAGGCGCGTGCGGGTGCTCGCCTTCTCGAAGATGAGGACGAGCGTGCGTCCCTCCAGCGTGCGCAGCACCTTCTTCTGGCGGCGCAGGCTCTTGAGCTCGTGGGCGCGCGCGAGCAGCGCGCGGTGCTCCGAGGGCTTCAGGTCCGAGAGGCGGAGAAAGTCGCGCTTCTTCACAGGGAGGCCTCCTTCAGGGACTGGAACAGCTGGTCGATGCGCGGCACGCCCGCGGCCTGGGTGCGGATCTCCGCGGCGCGCGTCTGCAAGACCTGGAGCTGGTGCTTCACGGAGGCAGGGCCGGTGCTGCCCACGCTCTGCTTGCGCGCCACCGAGCCCTGGGGGCGCGCCGCCTCGAGCACCTCGGCGTCGAAGCGGGGGTCCACCTCCTGCGCCTGCGCGAGCGTCACCTGGGCGAGCGGCACCTTCGCCTCCTGCAGCCGGCGCACGAGCGTGCCCACCAGGCCGTAGGCGGTGCGGAAGGCCACGCCCTTCTTCACCAGCGCCTCGGCCACGTCGGTGGCCTGGGTGGCGTCCGCGTCGATCGCGGCCTGGCAGCGAGCGCGATCGAAGGTGACGCCGTCCAGCCCCACGCCGAGGATGGAGAGCACGCCGAGCGTGCGCGGCAGCGTCTCCAGCAGCACCTGGCGGTCCTCCTGCAGGTCGCGGTTGTAGCCGCCCGGCAGCCCCTTGAGCGTCACCAGCAGCTCCACGAGCGAGCCCACCGCGCGCCCGCTCTTGCCGCGCACCAGCTCGAACACGTCCGGGTTGCGCTTCTGCGGCATCATGCTGCTGCCGCAGGCGATGTCCCCCGCGAGCTTCACGAAGCCGAACTCCGCGCTCGCGAAGTCCACCAGGTCCGCGGCGAAGCGGCTCGCGTGCAGCGCGAGGCGCGCGGCCGCGTACACGTAGTCGAGCGCGAAGTCGCGGTCGCCCACCGTGTCCAGGCCATTGAGCGTGACGCGCGAGAACTGCAGCAGCCCGCGCGTCACCTCGCGGTCGATGGGCAGGCTGCTGCCGGCGATGGCGCCCACGCCCAGCGGGAGCGCATCCGCCTGCTGCAGCACGAACCCGAAGGCCTCCGCGTCGCGCGCGAACATGGCCGCGTAGGCGCTGAGCCAGTAGGAGAGGGTGATGGGCTGGGCGCGCTGGCGGTGCGTGTAGCTGGGCAGCACGATGTCGCCCTCGGGGCCCTTTGCCCGGGCCACGAGCTTCTCCACGAGGGCCGCGAGCCCGTCCAGCACCTGCGCGCAGGCCTCGCGCACGTGCAGGCGCAGATCCAGCGCCACCTGGTCGTTGCGGCTGCGCGCGCTGTGCAGCAGGCCCGCCGTCTCGCCCAGCTCGCGGGTGAGCAGGGCCTCCACGGCCATGTGCACGTCCTCCTCGTCCGGCAGCTGCAGCTCCCCCTTCGCCTGCGCGGCGTAGAGGCGCACCAGGCCCGCGTGGATGGCCCCCGCCTTGTCCTTCGGCAGGATGCCCACGCGCGCGAGCATGGTGAGGTGCGCGAGGCTGCCCACCAGGTCCTCGCGCAGGAGCTGGCGGTCCAGCGCGAGGGAGCTGGTGAAGTGCAGCACCTCGGGCAGCAGGCCGCTGCCGCCCGAGGCGTCGGTCTTCGCAATCGCCACTACTTCTTCTCCCCGTGCAGCCGGCTGTACTCGTGCAGCTGCAGGCCGGTGAGGGTGATGAAGCCCTCGGCCGCCCGGTGGTCGAACTTGTCCTCCACGCCGTAGGTGCTCATGGCGTGGTTGTAGATGCCGTAGGGGCTGGTGCGGCCCACGACCGCGAGCGCGCCCTTGAAGAGGCGCACGGTGACGGTGCCGGTGACGGTCTTGTTGTGCTCGTCGTTGAAGGCCTGCAGCGCGGCGCGGTAGGGGCTGAACCAGAAGCCCTCGTAGATCATCTCCGCGAACTTCTGGTCGAGGCTCGCCTTCACGCGGTGGCTCATCCCCAGCGTCGTGAAGCGCTCCAGGTCCTTGTGCGCGGTGATGAGGGTCACGGCCGCGGGGCACTCGTAGTTCTCGCGGCTCTTGATGCCCACCATCCGGTTCTCCATCAGGTCGATGCGCCCCACGCCGGCCTCACCGGCGACCGCGTTCACCTTCTTGATGAGGGTGGCCGGGCTCATCGCCTCGCCGTTGATGCTCACCGGCAGGCCCTTCTCGAAGCCGATGGTCAGGTACACGGGCTCGTTGAGCGCGTCCTTCCAGTTCTTCGTCCAGGCGAAGGCGTCCTCGGGAGGCTCCTGGTTCGGGTCCTCGAGCACGCCGCCCTCCATGGAGCGGCCCCACAGGTTCTCGTCCACGCTGTAGGGGCTCTTCTTGGAGACCGGAATCTCGATGCCGTGCTTCTGCGCGTACTCGATGGCCACGTCGCGCGTGAGGTTGCGCTCGCGCTGCGGCGCGATGATGGCCAGGTCCGGCGCGATGCCCTTGGTGGCCAGGTCGAAGCGCACCTGGTCGTTGCCCTTGCCGGTGGAGCCGTGCGCGATGGCCTGGGCGCCGTGCTTGCGGGCGGCGGCCACCAGGTGCTTCGCGATGAGCGGGCGGCTGAGCGCGGCGGAGAGCGGATAGATGCCCTCGTAGAGCGCGTTGGCCTGCAGGGCGTTGAAGCAGTACTCCTTCGCGTACTCCTCCTGCGCGCTCACGACCTCGACGGCGACCGCCCCGGCCTTGTACGCGCGATCCACGATCTTCTGCGGCTCGCGGGCCTCGCCCACGTCCACGTGGCAGGCGATGACGTCGTACCCGTACTCCTCACCGAGGATGCGGACCAGCACCGAGGTGTCCAGCCCGCCGGAGTACGCCAGGACGATCTTCTTCTTCATGGGTGTGCTGCCTCTCAGGCCTTGAGCCAGTGTGAGTTCAACTGCTTCAACAGGTGCTGCGGGGAGCTGCGCTTGCTCGCTGCGATGAAGATGGTGTCGTCGCCGGCGATGCTCCCGGCGATGGCGTCCAGGCGCGCCTGGTCGATGGCCACGGCCACCGCGGAGGCCATGCCGGAGAGCGTCTTCACCACCACCAGCCCGCCGTGCGCCTCCTCCAGCCCCGTCACCATCTCGCGCACCACGCGCAGCGCGTCCGGCCCCTCGGCGACCCGGGGCTCGGGCAGCTCGTAGGCGCTGCCGCCCTCCGGCAGGCTCACGCGCCGCGCAGACAGGCGCGCGAGGTCGCGGCTGAGCGTGGCCTGCGTCACGTCGAAGCCCTCCTCGAGCAGCAGCTCGCGCAGCTCCTCCTGGGTGCCCACCTGCCCGCGCCGGATGATGCGGGCCACGGCCTCGCGCCGCGCCTCGGTGCTGTCCGTGTCCACGGTGTTCCTCTGCTGCTCTCCACGTACGGCCATCGGTGCTGCCTCCCGGGCGCTCGTCCTCATGCGCCGGTCACCAGCGTACCCACGCCCCGGTCGGTGAACAGCTCGGCGATGACGCTGTGGGGCGTGCGCCCGTCCACCACGTGCACGCGCTCCACCCCGGCAGACAGCGCGCGCAGCGCGGCGCGCGCCTTGCCGCCCAGACTCTCGGTGAGGCCGCCGGCCTCGAGACGCGCGCGCAGGGCCGCGGCGCCCAGCTCGGTCACCAGCTCGCCCGCCTCGTCCTGCACGCCGGGCACGTCCGTGAGGAAGAGCAGCTTGTGGGCGCCCAGGACCGCGGCGATCTCCGCCGCCACCGCGTCCGCGCTCAGGTCGTAGGTCTGCCCGTCCTCGCCCAGGCCCACGGGCGAGATGACCGGCACGTAGTCCTGCTTGAGCAGCAGCTCGAGCAGCCCGCCGTTCACCTGGGTGACCTCGCCCAGGAGCCCCACGTCCCGCCCGCCGGGCTGGGCCGAGGCCGGAGCCCGGCGCGCGCGCAGGAGCGCCCCGTCCTTGCCGCTCACGCCGATGGCGTGGCCGCCCTCGCGGTTGAGCAGGGTGACCAGCTCGGCGTTCACCGAGCCGGTGAGCACCATCTCCATGACCTTGAGATCGGACGCGTCCGAGATGCGCTGGCTGCCCTCCATGCCGCGGCCACCCAGGCGCTGCAGGGTGCGGTTGAGCTCGAGCCCCCCGCCGTGGACGACGACGGGCTGCAGGCCCACGCTGCGCAGCAGGTTGATGTCGTCACAGAAGGAGCGCTTGAGCCCCTCCTTCACCATGGCCTCGCCGCCGTACTGGATGACGCAGCGCTTGCCGCTGAAGCGCTGGATGTAGCTGAGCGCCTCCACCAGCAGGCTCACCTTGAAGCTGGGGCTGTAGTGGGTGAGCCGGTCGTCCTTCGCCACGCCGCCGGTGGGCGTCTGCACGATGAGGCTCGTGTAGTCGGCGTTGATCTTCACGTAGTCGTACGAGAGGTCGCAGCCCCAGCTGGTGGCGCGCTCCGAGCCTTCCGCGAGCGCCACCTGCACCCGCACCTCGGGCTGGCGCATGCGCCGGCGCAAGGCCGTCGGGTCCTGCGGGACCGGCCCGCGGGCATACACCTGAATTCCCTGGATATGCACCGTGGCGCATGCCGGGTCCACCGGGAAGCCCTGGCTGCCGGCGCGCGCGCCCACCGTGGCGAGCACCCGGCCCCAGTTGGGATCCGCGCCGAAGAGGGCCGCTTTGACCAGGCTGCTGCCGGCGATGGACTTCGCCAGGTCGCGCGCGATGGCGAGGGTGGGCGCACCCGTGACCTCCACCTCGAGCATCTTGGTCGCGCCCTCGCCGTCCGCGGCGATCTCCTTCGCGAGCTCCACGCTGAGGCTGTGCAGCGCGGCCTTGAAGGCCTCGTAGTCGGGGCCCGGGTCGACGATGGGCGCGTTGTCGGCGCGGCCGTTCGCGAGCGCGAAGACCACGTCGTTGGTGCTCATGTCGTTGTCGACGGTGAGGTTGTTGAAGGTCTGGTCGCAGGTGTCCTTCAGCGCCCGGTCCAGCAGGGTGGGGCTGATGCTGCAGTCGGTGACGACCACGCAGATCATCGTCGCGAGCTGCGGGGCGATCATCCCCGAGCCCTTGCAGATGGCGGTGAGGGTCACCTCGCGCCCGCCCAGGGTGAGCGTGCGGAAGGCGGCCTTCATCCGCGTGTCGGTGGTCATGATCGCCTCGGCCGCGGGGTGCGGCTCGGGGCCCAGCTGCTGCACGAGCTGCGGCAGCGCGCTGACCACGCTCTGCACGGGCAGGCGCACGCCGATGACGCCGGTGCTCGCCGTGACGATGGCGTGCGGCGCGCAGTGCAGCTCCTGCGCGAGCGCGCTCTTCACGCTCTGCACGTCCTCGAGCCCCTGCGCGCCGGTGAGCGCGTTGGCGTTGCCGCTGTTGACGAGCACGGCGCGGATACCCGCGCACGGAAGGCGTGCCTCGGCCTCGGCCACGGGGGCGGCCTTGGCGCGGTTCACGGTGAAGGCGCCGGCGGCTGCGCAGGGCAGGTCGCTCACCACCAGGCCCAGGTCCTTGCGGCGCGGCTTGATGCCCGCGTTGAGGCCGGAGAAGGTGAAGCCCTTGGGCGTCTTCATGGGTGGTAGGCCCTCAGGGAGGTGAGACCCCAGGTCTCCTCCAGCCCGAGCATGAGGTTGAGGTTCTGCACGGCCTGGCCGGCCGCGCCCTTCACCAGGTTGTCCAGCGCGCTGACGACGATGGCGCGGCCCGTGTCCGGGTCGCACGCGAAGCCGATGGTGCAGCGGTTGGTGCCCACCACGCTCTTGAGGTTCACGTGGTCCGCGCTGGGCAGCAGCTGCACGAACTGCTCGCCCGCGTAGGCCTGCTGGTAGGCGCGCGCGAAGTCGCCGCTGCCCACGCCCGGGCGCAGCGAGACCACGGCGGTGGAGAGGATGCCGCGCTTCACCGGCAGCAGCTGCGCGGTGAAGGTGAGCCCCACGGGCACGCCGGCGCAGCGGCCCAGGGCCTGGGCGATCTCCGGGGTGTGCTGGTGCTTGAGGACCTTGTAGGCGCGGAAGTCGCCCTCCACCTCGGTGAAGCTGTAGTCCTCGCTCGCCTTGCGGCCGGCGCCGGTGACGCCCGAGGCGGCGGTGACGATGAGGCTCTCGGCGCGGATGAGGTTGCCGTTTGACCCTCCGGCAAGCAGCGGCGCGAGCGCGAGCGTGGCGGCGGTGGGGTAGCAGCCGGGGTTCGCCACGAGGCGCGCCTGCGGCACGCTGTCGCGGAACAGCTCGGGCATGCCGTAGGCGGCGGTGCCCAGCAGCTCGGGCGCGGTGTGGGTGAAGCCGTAGTGGCGCGGGTAGGTGCCGGCGTGCGCGAGGCGGAAGGCGCCGGACAGGTCGATGACCCGGATGCCCGCCGAGAGCAGCTGCGGGGCGAGCGCGAGCGAGACCTCGGCCGGCGTGGCGAGCAGCACCACGTCGCAGCCGCGCGCGAGCTGCACCGCGTCCTCGTTCTTGCCGTAGGTGAGCCGGCCCACCGGCCCGCAGGCCCCGAGCCGCGCCTCGACGCTCTCGCCCGCCCAGCGCTCGCTGGTGACGAAGCGGACGTCCACGTACGGGTGGTGTGCGAGCAGGCGCGTCGCCTCCATGCCTGCGTACCCCGAAGCGCCCACGATGCCGACCGAAGCCTTATGCATGGCGCTGCATATAAATGCATAGATATGCATGCGCAAGCGAATAGTGCGGGGCGTCAAAAAAAGCCTCCCGCGCCCCTGACTGCGCCGGGTTGGCGAAGCCGCGTGAAGGTCCCCTCTCCCCCTGGGAGAGGGTCGGGGTGAGGGATGTGCCCGCCCCGTCGCGTGCCCGTTCGTCACGCGCACCCGGCGCCAGCGTGACGAAGTGGCAGTGCTGCGGAGCCCCCTCCGAGGGACGCAGCCGGGCCCTCGCCTTGCACTGGACCTCACGCATGACGAGCGACAGACGAGAGGCCTGCCTCGCGGGGGCGCTGCTGGGCACCGCCATGGGAGACGCCGTGGGGCTCGCGCGCGAGGGACTGCAGCCGGCGCGAGCGCTGCGCCTCTTCGGAGGCCCTCCGCTGCGCCCCCAGCTGCTGCCCGGCCGGGGCATGGGCAGTGACGACACCGACCACGCCTGCCTCGTGGGCCAGTCGCTGCTCGCTTCCGGGGGCGAGCCCGGGCGCTTCGTCCGCGCCCTGGCGTGGCGGCTTCGTGGATGGCTGCTCACGCTGCCCGCAGGCATCGGCTGGGCCACGCTGCGGGCCCTCCTTCGGCTCTGGCTGGGATGGAGCCCGGAGCGCAGCGGCGTGCGCTCCGCCGGCAACGGCCCGGCGATGCGGGCGCCGCTGCTCGGCGTGTGCTGGGCCCACGACGACGCAGCGCTGCGCGCGCACGTGGAGGCCTCCACCCGCCTCACGCACACGGACCCGCGCGCCCTGGACGGTGCGCTGCTGGTGGCCTGGGCCGCGGCGCTCGGCGCGCGTGGCGAGGTGCAGCAGCCGGAGCAGACCGCGGGGTGGCTCGCCGAGCGAGCGTCGACGCCACAGCTCGCGGCAGCGCTCTCGCTCGCGGCAACGGGGCTCGCCGCGGGGGAGACCGTGGCGCAGTACGCGGAGCGCCTGGGGCTCGCGCGCGGCGTGACGGGCTTCGTCGTGCACACGGTACCAGTGGCTCTCTACGCGTGGCTCGCGCACCGTGCGGACTTCCGGCAGGCGGTGGAGAGCGTCGTCCTGCTGGGCGGTGACACGGACACCACGGGGGCCATCGTCGGCGCGCTCGCGGGCGCCACCCTGGGCGCGGACGCCGTGCCACCGGAGTGGCTCGCGGCCTACCGCGACTGGCCCCGCGGCGTGGCGTGGATGCGGAGGCTCGCGGCGCGGCTCGCGCGCGCCTTCCCTTCGGACGGCGCGCCCGTGGCCACCCGCCCCGAGCCCCTGTGCTGGCCCGCGCTCCCGCTGCGCAACCTCGCCTTCACGCTCGTGGTGCTCGCCCATGGCCTGCGGCGGCTGCTGCCGCCCTACTAGGGGCGTCACGTGGAGCCTGGGGCCCGGGGCGCCATCCGCGCCGGCGGACGGAGCATCCCGCGCGGTGCCCGCCAGCTGATCCAAGCCCGCAGATCCACAGGGGCTCCGGGCGGCACGGGCGCTGCTCGAGGGGGCCGCACCCCGCGCCGGCCCGTCTCGCGTCGCGGGGCTCCCCCTCCCCGTCACCGACGGGGTCTCCCCGAGGCTCCCCCATGAAGCGTCTCCTCTCCTTGCTCCTCTGTGCCACCACCCTCCTTGCCGCCTGCGGTGGCGGTGATGCCCCGGAGGAGGCACCGGCTCCTGTCGCGGGCGGCGCGGTCAACCCGGGCGGCAGCAGTGGCCCGCAGGCGCCGTCCACCCTCGCCGTGCGCGGCACGGTGCTCTCCGCGGCGCGCCAGCCCGTCGCGGGGCTGGCGGTGCTCATCGTGGGCCAGACGCCCGTGAACACCGACGCGGCGGGGCGCTTCTCCTTCTCGGGCGTGGTGCCGCCCTACGATCTCACCGTCGTCGATGCGGCCAACAAGGAGGCGGCGGTGTACCGCCAGCTCCGGCGGGCGGACCCGACGCTGGTGCTCTTCACGCCGGATGGCACCCCGCGCGCCGCCCAGCTCCAGGGCCGCGTCACCGGCGGCCACTCGCCCCAGGACAGTGACGAGTTCACCGCACTCGCCTTCCTCGCGCCCGGCACCTTCGCGCAGAACGCCGCGGACGGGGCGGGCGGCTACCGGATGGGGGTGCAGTGGTACGGCCCCTCCACCGTGGACGGGATGCTGTACGCCCTGCAGCTGCACTACAACGCGAGCACCGGCCTGCCCAGCGGCTACAGCGGCTACGCGGCCCAGCCGCTGACCCTGG
The DNA here is from genome assembly GCF_009659535.1 of Aggregicoccus sp. 17bor-14. Taxonomy (NCBI): domain Bacteria; kingdom Pseudomonadati; phylum Myxococcota; class Myxococcia; order Myxococcales; family Myxococcaceae; genus Aggregicoccus; species Aggregicoccus sp. 17bor-14. The sequence goes on along the minus strand of NZ_VJZZ01000005.1, from coordinate 409,866 downwards.
CGGACGGCGCCATCTCGATCGTCCCGGACCTGGGTCTGCTGCCCATCACCAGCGGCACCGTGAGCGGCGCCGTCAGCGTGCCCGCCGGCTACGCGCTGGATGGCAAGGGCGTGGGCATCACCCTGGACGGGGCCGCCGGGTACTACTTCCCGGACCGCTCGACCTCGCCGGGCTTCTCCTACCTCCTGCCGTACATCCCAGGTGGCCAGGCGCTGCTGCGCGCGCACATCTCCAAGGCCGGCGGCGGCGCCACCGAGTATCTGAAGGCCGGCGTGTCCGTGGGCGCCGCGCAGGTGTCGCTCGCCCCGCAGGCGCCGCCGGAGAGCATCCTCCCGGCGGACGGCGCCACCCGCGTGGACGGGCAGATGCGCTTCTCCTGGACCACCTTCGAGCGCGGCATCCACCTCGCCATCTTCGAGCCCGAGAGCGCCGATGCGCCGCGCATCACCGTGGTGACCGCGGAGACGTCCACGAGCCTTCCGGACCTCGCTGCGCTGGGCCTCGCCCTGCCGCCCTCGACCCGGTACACCTGGCACGTCGAGGCCGTCGGCCCGCTCGCCGGTGTCGATGCCGCGGCGAGCACGGCGCTCCTCGACCTGCAGACCTTCGCCCGCGGGACCCCGGAGGCGCAGCTGGCCAGCTCCGCTGTGCGCACCTTCGTCACGGCGCCTTGAGCGGGCAGGGGCGGCCTGCGGCCATGCGCAAACGGTGACGAACGCATGGCCGCAGCGTGGGGATGCTCCGCGCCCCCGCCGTCAGGATGGCTGCGAACTCGGAAAGACCCGCGAGGTCTGAGAGGATGCGCGCCCATGTCGAAGTCCCGCTCGCCCGTCGCCCTGTCCCTGCTGCTGCTCTCGCTCTGCTCGGCCTGTCAGAAGGAGAAGGCGCCCGCGCCCGAGCCCGTCGTCCTGCCCGCGCAGCCGACGGGTCCGCAGGCGCCCGTGGAGCCGCAGCCGACGCCCGCGCAGCCGACCGGCCCGCAGGCGCCCGTGGACCCGGAACCGACGCCCGCTCAGCCGCAGAGCCGGGAGGATGCGCTCGCGTGTGAGGCGCTCCTCGACCTGCGCACCCTGATGGACGGGCAGAGCTCCGTATTCGGGGAGAAGGACCGCTACACCGCGGACCCGGCCGAGCTGCCTGCACTCCCGGCCTGCGCCGACGGAACGCACACCGCTGCGCCGGACGCGGCGTGGATGTCCGGCTGCCACTTCCGCTACCGTGTCACTGACGCGAGCGCGACCCCGGATGGCACCTTCACGCTGCAGGCCGTGGGGGCAGGGACCGCGGAGGGGCGCGAGTACACGGTGACCTCCGGCCATCTGGACTCACAGCGCGTGTGGCCCGCAGCGCTCGCGCCAGAGGTCTGCGGCGCGCGGCTCGCGCCTTCCGTATGCGAGGCCGCCGTCAACCTGCGCGGCCTCTTCACCGCGGAGAAGGCCTACTTCGGAGAGAAGGATCGCTATTCGGAGGACCTCTCCCAGGTGGGGTTCTTGCCCGAGCCGTGCCTCGACGGCACGCGCTTCGAGGGCGGGCTGCCCCCGGCGGCAGGCTGCCACTTCGCCTACAGCGTGGAGGTGCAGGGCACCGCGCCGGAGCAGACCTTCACGGCGGTCGCGCGCGGGGAGGGGACCGAGCTGCGCTTCAGCTCCAGCGCCACGTGGACGCCCGCCGAGCCCTCGTGCGGTCGATGAGGCGCAGCGCGAGCGCCGCACCCGTGCCGAAGAGCAGGTGGGCGCTCAGGTCCTTCGCGAGCGTGGCGGCGTCGTACTTCCATATGGGGTTGTAGACGCCGAGCAGGGGCAGCACTGCGTAGCTGGTGAGCCAGGCGCAGAGCCCGAGCAGTGGCCCTTGCACGAGCGGCGCGCCTCTGCGCCCCGCGGCCAGCGTGGCGTAGGCCACGCCCCAACCCAGCCCCGTCGCCCAGTGCACCAGCGTGTTGGCGAGGCCGGCGCTCTCCTCCGGCAGGGTGATGTGCGCGAGCGACGCGAGCTTCCGGGCCGTCTGTGCGGGAGCGCCCGCGTCGTCGTAGCTGCGCGTGCTCAGGGAGAGCTCCCACGAGGGGAAGGACTCACGCCCTGCGTCCTGGCGGTAGCGGCGGTACCAGAGAGCATCCATCGCCGCGGTCCCCACGGCGCCGGCGGCGACACCGCGCGCGGCGCGCGAGAGCAGGGAGGGGGAGCGTGCAGAGTGGGTGAGCATGGGGTCTCCGGGGAGTGACGCGCTCAGGGTGCGCATCACCTCTCCCCCGGGCGCCCTGCCCTGGAGGGCGGGGCGTGCTTCCGCGCGCGCTCGAACGCCCGGGAAGCGAGCGCGCGGCAGGGGCGCCGGGAGCGGTTAGGGTAGGAGGATGCGAATCTGGGTGGATGCGGATGCGTGCCCCGGCGCCGTGCGGGACATCGTGCTGCGGGCGGCCGAGCGGCTGCGGGTGCCCGCGGTCTTCGTGGCCAACAAGCGCCTCTCCCTGCCGCGCTCGGACGTCGTGTCCAGCGTGCAGGTGGGCGCGGGGCTGGACGTGGCGGACCAGCACATCGCGGCGAGCGCGCAGGCGGGAGACCTCGCCATCACCCAGGACATCCCGCTCGCGGCGCTGCTGGTGCCGCGCGGCGTGGTGGTGATGGACCCGCGCGGCGAGCTCTTCACCCCGGAGAACGTGGAGGAGCGGCTCTCCCTGCGCAACTTCATGCAGGAGCTGCGCGAGGGCGGGGTGATGACGGGCGGCCCCGCGGGCTTCGGCGCACAGGACAAGCAGCAGTTCGCGGCTACCTTCGACCGCGAGCTCAGCCGGCTGCTGCGCGCGGCCCGCTAGGGCCTCGGGCCCTGGGCCTGCAGCGCCGACACGCGCCGCTTGGCGCCGGCGTGCTGCGGGTTGAAGCGCAGCGCCTCCTCGGCCTGGGCCTTCGCACGCGGCCAGTCCTCCTGGCGCGCGTACATGTCCGCGAGCATGACGAGGAGGTCTGCGTTGTAGGGCTGCAGGTCCAGCGCCCGCTCGAACTCCTGCGCCGCGCCGGACCAGTTGCGCTGCTGCGCCGCCGCCTGCCCCAGCGCGATGTGCGGCTGCACCAGGCCCGTGGAGGCAGGCGCCTTCGCGAGCGTGCGCAGCGCCTCGGTGCCCCGCGCATCCCCGAGCCCGTGCAGCGCGAGCGCCGCGTTCTGGCGCACCCAGAGACTCGGGTCCTTCAGGAGCGGCGCGAGCGCAGGGGCGGCCTCGCCCGCGCGCGCCGTGCCCAGGGCCTCGGCCACGATGGAGCGCAGCGTCGCATCCTTCGCCGGCAGCGCGGCGAGCAGCGCGGGCACGCTCTCGCGGCGGAAGCGGAAGGCGAGCAGCTGCGCCGCCACGCCGCGCAGCGACGGTGCTTCCGAACCATCCGCGAGCACCGCCTCGAGCGCGGGGCGGCTGTCGCGCGCCGTCTTCGCATCGAACGCGTCCGCGAGCCGCAGCCGGCGCTGCTGGCGCGCCTCCGCCCCGGGCCACAGCGTCGCGAGCTGCTGCGCGAGCGCCTCGGGCGTCTCCTTCGCGTGGCAGACGCCACAGGCATTGGGCTCGCCGTGCTTCGCGGTGAGGGTGGGGTTGGGCACGTCGAGCGCGTGGTCGGCGAAGTGGTCGAGCACGCCCGACACGGTGGGCGGCATGTGGCAGGCGAGGCAGTCCTGCGCGGCTTGCGCCGTGTGGTGCGTGTGCTTCTGCCCTTGCGCGAACACGGCCGCGTGGCAGCTGCGGCAGGTCTCCGCGCCCGCGCTCGCTCCGGCAGGCGCGTGCTTCGCGAGCTTCACCTCGTCCGGAGCGCTCTTCACGTGCGGCGCCGTGTGGCAGGTGAGGCAGGTGGCGCCGCCCTTGCGGTAGCAGGCGGACTGCAAGAGCGCCTGGTACTCGAAGCTCGAGGTGCTGGGGCGCCCGTCGGGGAAGAAGTCCCCGGAGCGCTCGTTGCCCAGGGTCACCACCATCGGCTGGTAGTGGTCCTCGTACCGCTCGCCCGGGCGGTAGTGGTGAGCGGCATCGAGGATGGGGAACAGCGTCCAGCGCGGGCCGTGGCACTGCGCGCACACGGCCAGGCCGGCCTCGCGCGAGAGGCGCTTCGGGTTGACGATGTCCTTTGCCTCCTGCGTGTCGGCGTGGCGTGCGCCGGGGCCGTGGCAGCTCTCGCAGGCCACGCCCGCATCCGCGAGCTTCGTGCTCCAGAGGTGCGCGGCGCGGTCGTAGCGCACGTCCAGGCCGGTGGTGTGGCAGTCGAGGCAGGCCTGCTGCGCGTTGCGGCGGAAGTTGGCCCAGAAGAAGGGATGGTCCGGAGTGAGGGCGCCCTGCTTCTGCTCCGAGTAGTCCACCCACTCGCCCTTCCCGGTGACGTGGAAGTAGATGGGCAGCACCTGCCAGCGGCCGTCCGGGAGCACCGTGACGGGGTCCTGCATGCGCTTGCCACCCACCACCCACTGGACGGGGTAGTCCGCGAGCGCGCCGCCCGTGCCCAGGGTGCGCATCACCGGCGTGGGACCGGACCTATTCATCCAGGCCTCGCTCGAGGCGCCCTTGAAGTGCGCGCCCGCAAAGTCGCCCACCACGTACTTCGCGGTGGCGGGGGAGAGCGCGCGGGCGTGCCAGTCCTTGCCCCAGGCAGCGTGCTCGTCCTCGTGGCAGTCCGCGCACACCTGGGAGCCGGCGTAGCGCTCGCGCGGAGGGGGCGCCGAGGCGCGGGCAGCGAGCGGGCTGCAGAGCAGGAGCAGGCCCGCGAGGGGTGACAGGGCGACGGCACGGCGAGACATCGGAGACCCACCTCTCGCCCGGAGGGCGCCAGAGATGGGCGGAAGCCTAGTGCAACTTCGCACCGGAGTTGACGCCGGTGGCTGCGCGGCATGAAGTCCACGGGATGACCCGCTCGCTCCTGCTCGCACTCGCCCTGCTGTTCACCGCCCACGCCCAGGCCGCCGAGCCCGACGCCGCCGAGCTCTGGGCGGCCAAGTGCAAGAACTGCCATGGCCCGGACGGGCGCGCGCAGACGAAGGTGGGGCAGAAGGAGCGCATCGACGACTTCTCCGAGGCCGCGTGGCAGCAGCACCACTCGGATGACCACCTGCGCAAGGTCATCCGCGACGGCTCGCCCGACAACAAGAAGATGAAGGCCTACAAGGACAAGCTCACGCCCGAGCAGATCGACGCGCTGGTGAAGTACATCCGCACGCTGAAGCGCTAGGGTCCCGCGCCATGAGCACGCTCTTCTCCCTGAAGGATCGGGTCGCAATCGTCACCGGCGCGAGCCGCGGCATCGGCGAGGCCATCGCCCTGCGCCTGGCCGAGGCAGGCGCCGCGGTGGTGCTCGCCGCGCGCAAGCCGGAGGCGCTGCAGGCGGTGGTCTCGCGCATCGAGGCGGCCGGCGGCCGGGCGCTCGCGGTGCCCGCGCACACCGGCAAGGCCGAGGACATCGAGGCGCTGGTGCAGAAGGCGGTGAGCCACTTCGGCAAGGTGGACGTGCTGGTGAACAACGCCGCCACCAACCCCTACTTCGGCCCGATGCTCGACATCGAGGACAGCGCCTGGGAGAAGACCTTCGAGGTGAACGTGAAGGGCTACTTCCTGATGGCGCGCGGGGTCATCCGCCACCTGCAGGAGCGCGGCGCCCCGGGCTCCATCATCAACGTGGCGAGCATCGCCGGCATCCGCGCCGCGCCCTTCCAGGGCGTGTACGGGATGACCAAGGCGGCCGTCATCTCCATGACCCAGACGCTGGCGCAGGAGGTGGGCGCGGGCGGCATCCGCGTGAACGCGATCGCCCCGGGCCTGGTGGAGACGCGCTTCGCGGCGGCCATCGTGCAGAACGACGACCTGAAGCAGCGCGTGGTGGAGCGCACCGCGCTCGGGCGCCACGCGCAGCCGGACGAGATCTCCGGCGCAGCCGTCTTCCTCGCGAGCGACGCGAGCTCCTACCTCACCGGCCAGGTGATGGTGGTGGACGGCGGCACCACGATGACGACGTAGTGCTCAGCGCTGCGCGAGCGCCGCCGTGTCCTCCCTCTCCCTCTGGGAGAGGGTCGGGGTGAGGGAGCTGTGCGAAGCCGCGTCACTGCGCTTCTCCGCGCGTGCGATATGCGGGAACCCGCATCCCCGTTGAGGCCCGCGAAACAGACGGGCCGGCGCGGCCTTGCGACGAGGCCCCCTCTGGCGCTGCTCTGAAGTCTCCCTGGCTCAGCGCGCCAGGTCTCCCCGCAGCCGCTGAAGGACGCCATGCCCCGGTCGCTCTCCCGCCTCGTCCCCGTTGCACTTGCCGGTACGGCGGCCATCGCGCTGCTCACCGGCGCCGACACCGCGAAGCCCCAGACGCAGTGGCAGGCCCGCCCTTCCGAGGCTGCGCGCGTCACGCGCGTGGAGAAGACCCTCCCGCCCTACGCGCTGCCCGGCGGCAAGCCCACGAAGCTCACGCTGCAGCAGTGGATGGCGCTGTACAAGATTCCCGGCCTCAGCGTGGCCGTGTTCGACAAGGGCGCGCTGGTGTGGGCGCGCAGCTACGGCGTGAAGCAGTCGGGCGGCAGCGAGCCCGTGGCGATCGACACGCTCTTCCAGGCGGCCTCCATCAGCAAGCCGGTCACGGCGCTCGCGGTGCTGCACGAGGCCGAGCAGCGCAAGTGGTCGCTCGATGGCAACCTCAACGACCTGCTCGTCTCGTGGAAGGTGCCGGACAACGAATTCACGACGAAGGAGAAGGTCACGCTGCGTCGGGTGCTCAGCCACAACGCGGGCCTCACGGTGCACGGCTTCCCCGGCTACGCGGTGGACGAGCCCCTGCCCACCCTGAAGCAGGTGCTGGACGGGCAGAAGCCCGCGAACACCGACCCCATCCGCGTGGACATGGTCCCGGGCACCGAGACGCGCTACAGCGGCGGCGGCTACGTGGTGCTGCAGCAGCTGCTCATCGACCAGACGAAGAAGCCCTTCGCGCAGGAGCTGCAGGAGGTGGTGCTCGGGCCGCTCGGCATGGAGCACAGCACCTTCGAGCAGCCGCTGCCGGCCGCGCGCGCGGGCAACGCCGCCACCGCCACCTACGCGAGCGGCGAGAGCGTGAAGGGGCGCTGGCACGTGTACCCCGAGATGGCGCCCGCGGGACTGTGGACCACGCCCACCGACCTGACGAAGGTGGCGCTCGAGGTGCTCCAGGCGCGCGCGGGCAAGAGCCAACGCGTTCTGTCCCAGGCGATGGCGAAGCAGATGCTCACGAAGCAGTCGGACGGGTACGGGCTCGGCTTCCACGTGGAGGAGGGGAGCGAAGAGTTCGGCCACGGCGGCAGCAATGAGGGCTTCCAGTCCCTCCTCGCCGTCTTCGGCGACGCGAGGAGCGGCGTGGCGATGATGGCCAACTCGGACAACGGTGCCTTCCTCTTCACGCGCATCGCCGCGGCCATTGCGAAGGAGTACGGCTGGAAGGGCTTCGACATGCGGCGCCTCGAGTCACCCCTGATGACGGCGGACCTGATCGCGCGTCTGCAGGGCGCGGACGCCGTGCTCGCCTTCTTCAAGTCCATGGAGGGCAAGGGCCCGGGTGGCCGCGGCCTGCCGCCACAGCTGCTCAGCCAGGTGGGCTACGGGCAGCTGCTCTCGGGAAAGTACGCGGATGCCATCAAGCTGCTGCAGGAGGCCGCACGCCTCGCCCCCGCGGATGCGGACACCCACGACACGCTGGGCGAGGCCTACTCCAAGGCGGGCCAGAAGGAGCAGGCGATCGCGAGCTACCGGAAGTCGCTGCAACTGGACCCCAAGAACACCAACGCGGTGCGCATGCTGGAGAAGCTCGGCGCGAAGCCCTGAGGCACCCGGGGCGGATTTGGAGGCGGGGCGTGGTCCGTGGCAGCGTTCGTCTCCTGCCCATGCGCCCCGTCCTCCTGCTCGCCGTCCTCTGCGCCCTGTCCGCCGGCTGCGCCTCCGCGCCGAAGCCTGCGCCGCCGGGGAACGCAGCGGCGACGACCTTGAATACGATGCGCCGCGAGCGCGCGCTCATCCGCGCGTTCGGCGCGAGTGGGCTCGCGGTGAACGTGTCGAGCAACGCGCGCATCGAGCTGCTGGTGGGGCTCGCCAAGGCGGACATCGCCGCGAGTCTCGGCGCACCGGAGAGCGACCAGGGCACGCACTGGGCCTACGCCTTCTTCCACGAGCGCGCGGGGGAGCACCGCACGCTCGCGCTCGACTTCGACGCCACTGGGCGCTGCACCGCGGCCTCGTGGGGGCAGGCGGACTAGCGAAGGCTCAGCCCTGCGGGATGCGCCCCGCGAGGTGCCCGCCGTCCAGCGGCAGCACCACGCCGGTGATGAAGCTGGCCTCGTCGGAGGCGAGGAACACCGCGGCCGCCGCCACGTCCTCGGGGCGCCCGAGCCGACCGAGCGGGATGTCCGCGGTGAGCCGCGCCTTGCCCTGCTCCTCGCCCGCGCGCAGGCCCTTCACGAAGGCGTCCACCATGGGCGTCTGCGTCCACACCGGCGCAATCGCATTCGCGCGGATGTTGAAGCGCGCGCCCTCGAGCGCCAGCGTCTGCGTGAGCTGGATGGTGCCCGCCTTCGAGGGGCCGTAGCCGCCCAGCATCATCGTGCCCTGCAGCCCCGCCACGCTCGCCATGGTGAGGATGCTGCCGCCGCCGTTCTTCTGCATCGCGCGGAATGCGTGCTTCGCGCAGAGGAACACGCCGGTGAGGTTCACCGCGACCACGCGCTCGAAGTCCTCCTTGCGCAGCGTGGCGATGAAGCCCGGCGCGCCGATGCCCGCGTTGGCCACCAGGATGTCCAGCCGGCCGTACACGCTCACCGCCTCGGCGACCGCTGCCTCGCAGTCCTCCTCGCGCGTCACGTCCAGGCGGCGGAAGCGCGAGCGCGCCCGCGCGGGCTCGGGCAGGAGCGCGAGCGTCTCGCGGCCGCCGTCCTCGTCGATGTCCCCCAGCACGAGCGAGGCACCCTCGAGCGCGTAGCGAAGCGCGATGGCGCGGCCCAGCCCCGAGCTGGCTCCGGTGACGATGGCGACCTTCCCGACGAGGCGCGACATGGGGCTCCCTCCAGCGGACGCAGCGTGAGGGCCCCGTTCTAGCGCCTGGCGGCCCAGCGGGGGAGCGCGCTGCGGGTCCCGGCTCCGGTACTAACCCCCCGCACGGCACCTGGCGCACAATGCCTCCTGCCCGCGGCCCCGTCCCCCCTTGCCGCGGGTGGAGGCAGCCCGCGATGCGCCTGTCGTATGCCCATGGGACCAGCGCCACGCCGCTGCTCGGCGAGACGCTCGGACGCAACCTGCAGCGCACGGTGGAGCGGGTGCCGGACGCAGAGGCCCTGGTGGTGCGCTCGCAGGGCTTTCGCGCCACCTACCGCGAGCTGTGGGCGCTCACCGGCCGGCTCGCCCGCGCGCTGATGGCGCTGGGCGTCGCGCGCGGCGAGCGTGTGGCCATCTGGTCTCCCAACCGCTACGAGTGGGTGGCGCTGCAGTACGCCACCGCGCGCATGGGCGCGGTGCTGGTGAACGTCAACCCGGCCTACCGCACCTCGGAGCTGGAGTACGCGCTCTCGCAGTCGGGCGTGAGCGTGCTCTTGCTCTCGGCGCGCTTCCGGCAGACGGACTACGTGGCCATGCTCGCCGAGGTGCGCCCGCGCCTGCCGCAGCTGCGCGAGGCCATCGTGTTCGAGGAGGGCTGGGAGCGGCTGCTCGCGGGCGCGGAGCGGGTGAGCGAGGCGGAGCTCGCCGCGCGCGAGGACGCCCTGCAGTTCGATGACCCCATCAACATCCAGTACACGAGCGGCACCACGGGCTTCCCCAAGGGCGCCACGCTCAGCCACCACAACATCCTCAACAACGGCTTCTTCATCGGGGAGACGCTCGGCTACTCGGAGAAGGACCGCGTCTGCATCCCGGTGCCCTTCTACCACTGCTTCGGCATGGTGCTGGGGAACCTCGCCTGCACCACCCACGGCGCGTGCATGGTCATCCCGGGCGAGGCCTTCGACCCCGTGCTCGCGCTGGAGGCGGTGCAGGCCGAGCGCTGCACGGCGCTCTACGGCGTGCCCACCATGTTCATCGCGGAGCTGGACCACCCGCGCTTCTCGGAGTTCGACCTGAGCTCCCTGCGCACCGGCATCATGGCCGGCTCGCCCTGCCCGGTGGAGACGATGAAGCAGGTGCAGAGCCGCATGCACATGCGCGAGGTGAGCATCTGCTACGGGATGACCGAGACCTCGCCGGTGTCCGCGCAGACGGCGACGGATGACCCGTTGGAGAAGCGCGTGGGTACCGTGGGCCGCGTGCACCCGCACCTGGAGCTCAAGGTGGTGGACCCGGAGACGGGCGCGGTGCTTCCCCAGGGCCAGAAGGGCGAGCTGTGCACGCGCGGCTACAGCGTGATGCTCGGCTACTGGAGCAACGCGGAGGCCACCGCGCAGGCCATCGATGCGGCGGGCTGGATGCACACCGGCGACCTCGCGGTAATGGACGCGGACGGCTACGTGAACATCGTGGGCCGCATCAAGGACATGATCATCCGCGGCGGCGAGAACGTGTACCCGCGCGAGGTGGAGGAGTTCCTCCACACCCACCCCGCCATCAGCGAGGCCCAGGTCATCGGTGTGCCCAGCGAGCGCTACGGCGAGGAGGTGATGGCCTGGGTGCGCCTCAAGCCCAACGCCGCGGCGAGTGAGGAGGCGCTCAAGGCCTTCTGCACCGGGCGCATCGCCACGTTCAAGATTCCCCGCTACTGGAAGTTCGTGGACGCCTTCCCCATGACCGTCACGGGCAAGGTGCAGAAGTTCAAGATGCGCGAGCAGTCCGTCGAGGAGCTGAAGCTGCACGTGGCGGCCGGCGTGCGCACCGCCTGAGGCGCGGGCGTCGTGCCGAAATCGTGAAGAAGAGGTGTGGGGCGCGTGCGGGAGCGCGGCCCGTCGTTGTGCACACTCGAGGGCATCCTCCTTCCGGGAGCCCTCGATGCGCCTGCCCGCCTGCTTGCTGCTCGCACTCCTCGCCCTGCCAGCCGCCGCGCGCACCCGCACCGTGGTGGGCATGGTGAGCGATGCCGCGGGAAGGCCCGTGGCCGGCGCCACCGTGCGCGTGTTCCAGCTGCCTCCGGATGCGCCCGGCTGGGTGCCCTGGCAGAGCTGCGGCGCCATCGACCCTGTGACGAAGCGCAGCTTCTCGTGCGAGGACGAGGCCCGCCTGCGCATCGAGCGCGTGCAGAAGCGGCGGGGCCAGGCGCGCGAGGTAGCGCAGACGCGCACCGATGCGCAGGGTGCGTTCCAGCTCAAGGGGCTGCCGCGCGGGAGCTACTCGCTCTGGGCGGAGGACCCCGTGGGTGGCGCGGGCGTGGCACTGTTCACCGTTCCCGCTGAACAGGCCCTGGCGGTCTCGCTCGAGCGCTCCATCGCCAGGCCACTGCAGGTCCAGGACGATGCGGCGCAGCCCCTCGGCGGTGTGACGGCGACGCTGGTGGCCATTCCTTCCGGCCGCTTCTTCGTGCGCCGCGCGGACTCCCGCGGCGCGGTGTCGCTGCAGGGGTTGCCTGCGGGGGAGTACGCCCTCGTCGCGCTCCAGAGGGGCTTTCTCCCCGAGCACCTGTCCCTGGAGCTGCCGAGCACCCGCGGCCCGCTGCTGACGCTCTATCGTCCGCGCTCCTTCATCGGCCACCTGCACCGCGCAGGCGTGCCGGTGGCAGGCGCCGAGATCGCGCTCGACGGACGCCCCGCAGCCCGCACGAATGACGAAGGGTTGTTCGCGCTGGAGGGCTTGCGCGCCGGCGTCCACCGGCTCGAGGCGCATGTAGGGAGAGACTTCCTGCGAGAGCACGTCGAGGTGGGCGGTCGGCTCGGGAGCGAGCCCGTGGACTTCGAGCTCGAGACCCTGGGCCACCTGGTGGGCCGCGTGGTGGACGCCGCAGGAGAGGCAGTGCCCTACGCCGAGGTCGGGCTCGAGACGAGCCGCCAAGGGGGCCTGCCGCCCTTCACCGCGGACGCACAGGGCCGCTTCCAGCAGTGGCTCGAGCCCGACGTCTACGACGTCCTCGCGCGCGCCCCCGGGCGGGTCTCGTGCGCGATCAAGGCACTCTCGCTTCAGGAGGCAGAGACGAAGGAGGCGACGTGCACGATGGGGACGCAGGTCGCAGTTCGCGGTCAGGTGGTGGACCCACAGGGAGAGCCGGTGCCCGGCGTGGAGATTGTCGCCTCCGCCGCTCCCACGCAGTGGCCCCCGCCCAGCGCCCGAACGGATGCGAAGGGCCGCTTCTCGTTGGCCGGGGTAGGGGCGGGCGACGTCGTCCTCGAGGCGAAGAAGGGCTCGCTGCTGTTCGCGCGCGTCCAGGCGCACGCTCCCGCCGAGGCCCTGGTCGTGAAGCTGCAAACGCTCGGCTCACTCACCGCGCGCGTAGAGGATGCGCATGGGAAGCCACTCGCCGGCCTGCCGGTCCTCCTGGGCGGGCCTGGCCTCGAGCGGCACGTCGAGCTCGTGCTCGGCGCCGGGGTGCGACAGATGAGTGATGCAGCGGGGAGCGTGCACTTCGATGGGCTGCCTGCAGATGCCTACGAAGTCACCGTGCAGCGCGAGGTGGAAGGACTGCGGCTCGAGGTCCGTGCCCAGGTCCACGTGCAGGAGGGAGTCAGCGGTCGCGTCCTCCTGCGGTTTGCCGGGACGGAGGGGGCGGACCGCCTCCGGGGCCGGGTGGTCGATGCAGAAGGGGTGGGCATCGCGGGTGCAGAGGTCTGGGTGGGCTCCGCGTCCGGTGCGGAGCGCGCAGCGGACGGCACCACCCGGGTGACGAGCGGCACGACCTTGACGGACGCGAGTGGCCACTTCGCCTCCGCGCCGCTTCCTCCAGGGCGCTTCGAGGTCTTCGCCTCGGCGGAGGGGTATCGACCGATGGACCCGCTGGAGGTGGGCCGAGATGAAGGGGCGCTCGAGCTGGTGCTTGCGCGACAGCACTACGTCCTCGCGCGGGTCGTGGATGCGCAGGGCGTCCCCGTACCCCGCGTGTCCGTCGACGGCCACGCGCAGGGTGGCCCTGACGGAGCGCTGAGGCACCCCATCTACGTCGACGGCATCATGAAGCTGCGCATCGGCGCTCCCGGCTTCGCCGAGGTCGAGCGGCGCATCGAGGTGCGCGTGGAGCGCGACGCGGACCTCGGGGAGGTGACCCTCGGCGGAGGCGCTGCGCTTCAGGGGGTGGTCGTGGCCTCAGATGGGCATACCCCCGTTGCTGGAGCGACGGTCGGGCTGCTCGACGAGAAGGAGGACGGCCAGGAGTTCGGGACGAGTACGGAGACCCGCACGAATGCGCTAGGGCAGTTCCACTTCGAGAACGTACCGGAGCACCTGCGGCTGCTCCGTGCGGATGCGGGGGCGCGCGGTGCCGCACGGCTCCTGGTGCGTGACGCCTCGCAGCCGCTGCGGCTGCGGCTGGAGGAGAACGTCACCGTCCAGGGGCGCGTGCTCGACCAAGCGGGCCGTCCCGTCTCCGACGCATGGGTCGAGCTCGCCTGCGAGCAGGGCCAGTGGGGAAGGACGAAGACGGATTCGCAGGGACGCTATGCGCTCCAGGCCGCGCCTCGCGGTACCTGCACCGTGAGGGCAGAGCCACCCGATGCGCCGTCTTCCTCGGCGCCTCCGCCACCCGCGTATGCCCCCGTGGAGCTCCGGCTCCCCTCCGCCGGGTCGGTCCAGGTGGAGCTCCGTCCACGGCAGGGAAAGGCCTCGCTGCGGGTGCGCCTGCCCGGGGGCAACGAGTTCGTCCAGCTCGCCCTGTTCAGGGGCGGCGTGGCGCTCCCGCGCGAGCAGGCGGCGATGGAGCGCCTGCGCCGGCTCGCGCTGCCGGAGGACCCGAACCTCGTCTTCACCGGCGAGGATGGGCTGACGTACATCACCAATGGCCCCGACACGTACGTCTACCGAGGGCTCGAGCCTGGTGCCTACACGCTCATCGTAACGGAGGAGAGCGCTTCGGGGCTGCGCGCGCAGCTCTACCCGGTGACGCTGCGCGAGGGCGCGGAGCAGACGCTCTCCGTGCCCTTTCCCACTGCAGGTACGGTGCTCGAACCCTGAGCACCTGCGTGCGGCGCTCGCGCTCAGGGCACCAGCACCACCGAGCCCGTGCGTCCCGGGGTCTCGGCGCGCACCACGGCTTCCTTCACCTGCGCGAGCGGGAAGCTCTGGTCGATGGCCGGCTTGAAGTCCCCGCGCACCGCGTGGCCGATGATCGTCTCCAGCACCGGGCGCACGCGCTCGGGCGGGGTCGCCTGCAGCCAGCGCGTGAGCCAGAAGCCCTGGATGACCAGCTCCTTGAAGAGCACCGGCCCGGGCTCGAGCGAAATCGCGCGCCCGTCCAGCGCGCCGAAGAGCAGGCAGCGCCCACCCACCGCGAGCGACTCCACCACCTGCGCGCCCGTCGTACCGCCCACCGCGTCGATGGCCCAGTGCACGCCCTTGCCGCCGGTGAGCGCCCGTACGCGCTCGGGCAAGCGCTCGTCCGCCGTGCACACCACGTTCTCGGCGCCGAGGGCCTTCAGCTCCTCCGCCTGCTCGCGGCGGCGCACCACGTTCACCAGCCCGAAGCCGCGCAGCCGCGCGAGCTCCATCATCGCGCGGCCCAGCTGCGAGCCCGCCGCCGTCTGCAGCAGCAGCCCGCCCTGCGGCACCTGCAGGAGCTCCACCGCCATCACCCAGATGCTCAGGTAGTTCACCCACAGCGCGCCCGCCTGCGCGTCGCTCAGCGCCGCCGGCGTGGGCACCAGCATCTGCGCGGGCACCACCACCTGCTCCATCCACGTGCCCCGGCCCCCCGTGGCCCCGAGCAGCAGCATCACGCGGTCGCCCACCTTGAAGCCCTTCACCTCCGGGCCCACCGCGTCCACCGTGCCGGCCGCGTCGTTGCCCGGGCAGAAGGGCAGGGGCGGCGGGCGGCCGTAGAGGCCGCGCACGTTCATCAGGTCCGAGGGGTGGATGGCCCTCGCCGTGAGCCGCACGCGCACCTGGCCGGGCCCAGGCGCGGGCGTGGGGACCTCCTGCACTTCGAGCACGTCTGCGGGCTCACCGAGCCGGGAGAACTGGACGGTCTTCATGGCGCGGGAGCAAAGCCCACACCCCCCGGGGTGTCGAGAACGCTCGCACCCGCGCCCACGGCGCGGGGCCCCTCGGCACGCGGCTACACTGCGCCGCCTCATGCTCCAAGACGAACCCCTGGTCTTCCAGCAGACCATCGAAGGCCTGGTACGCAGCCTGGGCCCGGCGCTCGACACCTCCTGCCGCGAGCGGCTGAAGCAGCGCGCGAGCCTGGACCTCTCCCGGCCGCTCTTGCCCGCCTATCCCTTCGCGGACTTCGTCACCATGCTGAAGGTGGCGGCCGAGGCGGTGGCCCCCGGCGCCCCCGAGCCCGAGGGCATGTACCGCGTGGGCCGCGGCTACATCTCCGGCTACGGGGACACGCTGATGGGCCGCGCGCTGCTCGGCTTCATCCGCGTGGTGGGGCCGCGGCGCGCGCTGGAGCGGATGACCCAGAACTTCCGCACCGCGAACAACTACACCCGCGCGGAGCTCGCGCACCTGGAGCCCGGCCACAGCCAGCTGCGGCTCTCGCGCGTGCACTTCCACGACTTCTACCGCGGCCTGCTCGAGGCGGCGCTCGAGGCGAGCGGCGCGCAGGAGGCCCGCGTCACGCTCGCGCGGCGCGAGGACGACTGGGCCGTGTTCGACGTGCGCTGGCGCTAGCGCGGCACGACCTGGATCTCGTAGATGCGCGCCCAGTACTTGCCGGTGACGAGGATGCGGTCCGCGGCGGCGTCGTAGGCGATGCCGTTGTGCACGTCCTCGTTGCCCGTGCGGTGCTCGACGAGGGGCAGGCCCTTGAGGTCCACCCAGCCCTTCACCTGGCCGCTCGCCGGGTCGATGCGCGCGATGCGCTCGGTGAGCCACACGTTCGCCCAGAGCTCGCCCTTGATGTACTCGAGCTCGTTGAGGTCCTTCACTTCGCGCCCCGCGTCCTTCACCACCAGCTCGCGCTGCACCGCGAAGCTGACCGGGTCCAGGAAGCGCAGCGTGGCGGTGCCGTTGCTCTGGATGAGCGAGGTGCCGTCGTCGGTGAGGCCCCAGCCCTCGCCCGCGTAGGTGAAGCCGCCCGCGGGCTGCAGGCTCGCGGCGTCGTAGAGGAAGCCCTGCTGCGTCTTCCACGTGAGCTGGAAGAGGCGGCCGGACATCAGCGCGAGCCCCTCGCCGAAGTACTGCGGATCCAGGTTGTGGCGGCGCACGATGACGCCCGTCTCCAGCGTCACCTCGCGCACGCTGCTGCGGCCCTCGAGGCCCGTGCTCTCGTAGAGGTGGCCGTTGCGGTAGACGAGCCCCTCGGTGAAGGCCTGCGGGTCGTGCGGGAAGCTGTTCACCACGCGGTAGCCCGCCACGGGGGCGGGACCCGGGGCGGCCGGCGCGGCGGTGCGCCCACAGGCGGCGAGGGTGAGCAGGAGGCCTGCGAGGAGGCGGCGGGCGGAAGTCACGCGCCGGACCCTAGCGCGGGCGGGGCCGAAGGGCACGGGCTCTACGCGAAGCGCAGGACGGGCACCTGGGTGCGCGGCGGCGGCGGCGCCACGATGCGCTGCGGCTGCAGCCCCAGGCGCTTCATCTGCTCCACGTCCCAGGCCTCGAGCGCGTCCTGCCCCGCGATGTAGCGGCGCTCCTTGTTCTTCACCGGGTTGCGGATGCTCAAGACCTCGGGGCCGGAGAAGAGGATGGTGCTCTTGTAGCGCGGCATGCTGCTCATGGTGAGCTTGCTCCAGTAGTGGCGCGCCACGTTGGGCAGGCTGCCGAGCTGATGGCAGAGGCGCGTGAAGTGCTCCACCACCTCGGAGGGGTCCAGCTGCTTGGGCCGGTGGCACAGGGTGTAGCCGTCGTAGTCGCGGCTCACGGTGCCCGGCAGCAGGCGGCCCTCGGCGGCCACCTCGCGGAAGAAGGGCGTCTCGGGATAGGGGCACACGATGCCCAGGAAGGTGATGGAGAAGTAGCGCAGGTCCGAGAGGTACTGGGGCAGCTTCTCCAGGTACGCGTTGGTGTCCCCGTCCGAGCCCACGATGAGCCCGAAGGACAGCAGGATGCCGCTGGAGAAGACGCGCTGGATGACCGCGTCCACCTCGGAGAGCTTGTTCTGCCCCTTGTTCATCGCCTCGATAGACTCGGGGTTGAGCGACTCGAGGCCCGTGTAGATGTAGCGGCAGCCCGCGCGCGCCATCAGCTTCACCAGCTCCGCGTCCTTGAGCACGTTGAAGGTGAGCGCGCAGCCCCAGGTCTTCTTCAGCGGGATGAGCGCCTCGCACAGCGCGCGCAGGTACTTGGGCGAGCCGCCCAGGTTGTTGTCCAGGAACACGAAGGCGTCGTCCATCAGCCCCAGGTAGTTGGGGTTCCAGTGCATGCGCGTCTGGATCTCCTGGATGACGTCCGCCACGGGCCGGTAGCGGTAGCGCTCGTGGCCGGTGAGCACGCAGAAGTTGCAGCTGAAGGGGCAGCCGCGCGAGGCCTCGATGCCCGGCAGCCGCACCCGGTTGTTCTTGAAGTCGATGAGATCGTAGCGGTACGGGCGGATGGTGCCGACGCCTCCGGAGGGAATCGCGTAGCGCCGCTGCAGCGTGCCCTGCTGGAAGTCGCGCACGAGCGCGGGCACGTTGCTCTCCGGCTCGCCGGTGATGACCGCGTCGAAGTACTGCGCGGCGTCGTCCGGGAAGTGGCTCGCGTGCCGGCCGCCCGCCACCGTCACGATGCCCCGCTGGCGCAGGAGCGTGGAGAGCACCTTGGTGTGCTCGTAGTACGAGTGCAGGTAGCTGAAGAAGACCAGGTCCCAGTCGCGGTCGAGCGGGATGTCCATCTCCTTCTCGTTGTAGAGCTCCACCTCGCAGTCCTCCGGGAGCAGCCCCGCGATGAGCTCGGGTACCGAGGACTGCATGATGGAGGGCTCCTTCACGTGGAGCCGGGTGGGGTGGGTGTACGTGGAGATGATGGCGATGCGCATGGGAGTGAGCTCCGGGCTGAAGGTTGAGAAGGAGGGGCGCTAGGCGCGGCGGGTCGCCTGGCCGGGGAGGCGCACGTCGCGCGCGAGCCCCCCGCGCTCGAGCAGCCGCACGAAGGCCCAGCCCGGGTCCAGCTGCCAGGGCCGCTGGCCCAGGCGCGCCGAGCCGGGGAAGGCGTGGTGGTTGTTGTGCCAGCCCTCGCCCAGCGCGAGCAGCCCCACCCACCACACGTTGCGGCTGAGGTCGCGCGTGGCGTGGGCGCGCGAGCCGAAGGCCTGCGCGTGGCACACCGAGTTCACGCAATAGGTGCTCTGCATCCAGAGCACCACCGGCAGGAAGAAGCAGGCAGGCAGGGCGCGGGGGCCGAACAGCAGCCCGAAGAGCAGCACCGCGACTCCTTGCGGCACCAGCCGGTAGCGCAGGAGCCAGTGGTAGTAGGGCTCGTGCGCGAGGTCGCGGCACCAGGTGCGCCAGGCCTCGGGCTCGGTGCTCGCGTCATCGAGGATCCACCCCAGGTGCGCGTACCAGAGCCCACGCAGCGGCGAGTGCACGTCCCCGTCCACGTCCGTGCGCGCGTGGTGGATGCGGTACGTGGCCACCCACAGGAGCGGGCTGCCCTGCGCGGTGAGCATCGCGAGCGTGACGAGCGCGTACTCCACTGCCCGCGGGCAGCGGAACGCGCGGTGGCTGAGCAGCCGGTGCAGCCCCACCGTGGTGCCCAGGCCGATGGCCACGTACAGCGAGAGGCCGATGGCGAGGGCGTGCGGCGGCCAGGGGAGCCAGAAGGCGGTGAGCGCGACGGCGTGCACCAGCAGGAGGTAAGCCGCGACGGCGGGATTGGGGCGGGACGGGAGGGCGTGGGCCATGGCGAGGAGTCCGCTCGTAGGGGACGCCTGTGACCGCGCAGTGACAGGCTTCTCGAGCTCCCCCATGCACGCTGAACTAGCCCAGCGAGGGTGACCGCGGCGTGACACGCCCGGGTCGGGGCAGGGCCCGGGGAAGCCAGCCGCCCACCAGCTGCGTGAAGGCCTCGGCCTGCTCCATCTGCGGCACGTGCCCCACGTCCTCGAGCGGCGCGAACTCCCAGTCCGGCCGCTGCGCCGCGAGCGCCTCCGAGAAGGCCAGCGGCACCAGGCGGTCCTCGCGCCCGTGGACGAGCAGCGTGGGCGCCTGCACCCCTCGCACCCACGCCTCGAAGCGGCGGCGGCGCAGGAGTGCGAGCAGCAGCGAGCGCGTGGCCTGCAGGTAGCTCGCCGCGTGGCCCACCGGCATGCGCGCCATCCGCTCCGCGATGAGCGCCACGTTCTGCTCCACCACCTCGGCCGGCACCCGCCGCACGTCCGCGCAGCCCAGGGTGAGCACGTCCAGGAACAGCTTGCGCGCGCCGCCCCGACGCCCGTCCCACCAGAGGAGGAACTCCCCCAGGCCGGGCAGCGTGTGCAGCGCGAGCCGCAGCAGTTGCGTCGGGTGCAGCCGCGTCTGCGGCGCGGGGCGCTGTGCGGGGCTCACCAGCACCAGGCCTGCGACGGTGCGCGGCGCCTCGGCTGCCTGAGCGAGCGCGATGAGGCCTCCGAAGGAGTTGCCCACCAGGACCGCGGGCTCACGCACCACCTCGGTGAGGTAGCGATGCAGCATCTGGCGCTGGCCCTCCACGCCCACGGAGCGCCCGGCCGGCGGCGTGCGCCCGAAGCCCACCAGGTCCAGCGCCAGCACCCGGCCGTGCGCGGCGAGCAGCGGCGCGGAGGGGAGCCAGTTGAGGTGGCTTCCGCCCAGGCCGTGCAGCAGCACCAGCGGCGTGCCCCTGCCTCCGTAGTCGACGCAGTGCACGGGAGGACGGAGCTCCGAGAGGGGGAGCGCGGGGGGCGGGAAGCGGGCGGATTCGAGGCGCATGGATAGTGGCGCCCAGATTCCAGAGTTGGCGTGACCGGAGCGTGATTCGGAGGTTCACCGGGGGAGAAGACGGGCCCACGGTCCCCTCTCCCCCGCCGGGAGACGGCCGGGGTGGGGGATGGATCCGCCCCGCTGTGCCACACGCGCATCGGCTCTGTGGGGACGTCAGGACGGGACGGGCTCCCCTCGCATGCGCCGAGCGCGAGAGGGCGCTGCCCTACGAGGCGCTCCGGGGATGCGCGGAGTGGGGAGGGGTGTCGGGCATGGTCGTGCGCGCCCCTGTGTACGAACCTCGGGAGATTTCAAAAGTCCCGAGGTTTGTATTCAGCACCGCACCGACCTGCGCCCGGGAGGGGCACCCCTCCGGCCGCGGAGTCGCGCGCACCTGTTCTGAGATGTCGGGGGTTTTCCGGTACGTCTTACAGGCCCCGAGGGCGCTACTTCGGACCGGAACCCGTGGACGAAATGTTCCGCCCAGCGGAGTCGCTCCTCTCGGCGGTACGCGTGTCGTGTACACAAAGCCTCGCTTCGGAGAGAGGCTGGCGCGTGCCGGGGACTCGGTTGCGGCGGGCGTGGACGGAACACTTCGTCCAGCAGGTCGGCCCGCCCGAAGGGGAAGGCCCCTTGCTCCTCCCGTGCGCACCCCCGGAGCGCTGCGCAGGCCGGCGCCCCCACGCGCTAGGCATGCCGCCCGCGCTGTCCCATCCGTCTTGGCCAGGAGCCACGCCGCACGGGTGCTGCCTCAGCGCAGGCATGTCGCCGATGGCACTGGCGAAACAAGGGGCGCTCCGTTGGAGGTCGGAGCGCCCCGGGGCGAGGGCCCCTCGCGCTCGAGACGTGCGCAAGGGGCCTCGCCGTCATCCCGCTTCAGCCGCTATGCATCCCCGCCCGTCTTCACGAAGTCGTTGCCGCGCAGCACGCACAGGCCCAGGTGGGGCTCGCACTCGGTCTGCGCCGCGACGTCCGGGTTGATGCCGTTGTGGCCCGGCTCGCACTGCGAGGGGTCCAGCAGCAGCGCGCCCTGGGCGTCGGTGAGGGGCGCCTCGTGGTCCGCGTCGTCCGCTGCGTACGCCTTGCAGTCGGTGGCGGGATAGACGCCCAGCGCCTCGTAGGTGGCGCTGCAGGTCCCGGTGGTGAGGGTGAGGCGGCTCTTGAGCTGCGTGCCCTGGTTCGCCGCGCTCACGTACAGCTGCAGTGCGGAGAACTGGTAGGTGGTGTCGCCCGCCACGAGCGGGCTGAGCGTGGGCGCCGTGCAGGCACTGGTGCTCGCATCCGCCGTGCGCTCGGTGAAGTCGCCCACCGCGAGCAGTGGCGTTCCTCCCTCGGCGGAGTACACGGGCAGGGGGCTGTCCCCCGCTGCGATTGCCACCGTGGGACGCTCGGCACCGGGCGGGTCGTACGAGGCGAGTGCGAGCTGCTCTCCCGCTCGCGGGACGAAGTCCCCGGCGCAGCCGGTGGGGGTGCCCACCAGCGTGTACTTCACCGCGAAGGTGTTGCCGCCACTCGCCGCGCGGCAGGTGGTGGCCTGCTGTGCCGCGTCGCAGCCGGAGAGCAGGCCCAGCGTGGCGAGCCCTGCGAGCACCGTGCGCTTCATCGGACGGGCGCCCATTAGAAGGTCACCTTCGCGCCGAAGCGGATGGAGCGGGGCGCCTGGTACTGGGTGGCCTTGCCGAAGTTCGGGTTGATGTCCGCCTCGGTGAACTTCTCGCCCGGCACGTCTGCGTCCGGGTTCACCTGGCCCAGCAGGCACTCGCGAGCGTCGGTGGTGGTGTTCACGCAGGGCTGCGGGTTGCCGAAGGTGTAGTTCTCGTCGACCAGCGTGGCCTGCTGGAAGTTGAAGAGGTTGAACACGTCCACACCCACCGTGACGAGGTTGTTCTCGCTCAGCTTGTAGTTGAGCCCCACGCGCCCATCGATGTCGTTGCGCCAGGGGGTGCGCCCCGCAGCGCCGCGCTCGAGGAGGAAGGCCTGGCCGTTGCCGTAGCCGGGGAAGGCGCCCAGGTAGCTGTAGGGCGTGCCCGAGCGGCCGCGGTAGGTGGCCCCGAGGTTGAAGCTCACGTTGTTGGAGACGAGGAACTCCTTCGCCGCGAACACCTTGAGGTTGTGCGTGCGATCGCCCGGCAGCGGGCCGGTGCGGTTGGGCAGCAGCGAGACGAGGTCGAAGTCCGCGTTGATGTTCGGGTCCAGCTGGCCGTCCTCGGGGCGGAAGAGGCCGGCGTAGTTGCCCTCGAGCTTGCTCCACGTGTAGCTGACCTGGGCGAGCCAGCGGTCCGCGAAGGTCTTGTCGAAGAAGACCGTCACGGCGCTGTAGTCGCGGGTTGCCGCGGGGAAGTCGCGGGCGATGCCGCGGCTCGGGTTGCCGATGAAGTAGGTGTTGCCGTCATCGCGGCTCATGTCCTCGATGATCGCGTTCATGTACCGGCGCGTGTAGCTCGCGCCCACGCGCCCATTGGCGATGACCTCGTACTCGGCGCCCGCCACGAACTCGTCCGAGCTCTGCGGCTTCAGGTCCGGGTCCACCGGGCTGCGCACGCCGCCCACCGGGAGCAGGAAGCTGTTGGGGTCGTTGTCGCCCGAGAGCGGGGTGAGGCCCGCGAGGTTGCTCGTGTCCAGGCACGCGCCGGTCGAGGCGGACAGGTCGTTCACGCTCAGGTTGCAGTTCGCGGCCCCGCTGCCGCGCAGCGTCTTGCGGTGCGCGATGCTCACCTGGCGCTCACCGGGGAACTGGCGGTCGGCGAGGTCCAGCGGGACCTGCTCGTAGAAGCGCGCGTAGTTCGCGTAGACCTTGGAGCGGCCCTGCTGGGTGAAGTCGTACAGCACGCCGACGCGCGGGCTCCACTGGTTGCCGAGGTTCAGCGCGAGCAGGTCGTCGTCGCCGTACATCCGCTGCTGGTCGTAGCGGACGCCCGCGTTGATGGTGAAGAGGTCGAGCACGCTCCAGCTGTCCTGCAGGAAGCCGCCGACCGTGTTGCTGGTGGAGATGGCGTTCACCGAGGCCTGGCGCTCGAAGGCGCCCGGTGCGGTGAGGTAGCCGAAGTTGCGGAACTCGGTGAAGTTGGCGCCCGAGTTGAGCGACTCGCGCAGGAAGGCGCCGCCGGCGAGCGCCTTCAGCCGGTCGTAGCGCAGCGCCTCCACGTCCACGCCCGCCTTGAACACGTGGCGGCCCGCGGCATTCGCGAGGAAGGTGCCCACCGCCTTGCCCTGGTAGCGGTCCAGCGTGTCGTCACTCAGCTGCGCCGTGGTGCCACCCGCGTTGTAGGTGGTGACGGGGCACAGCAGCTGCCCGCCGGGGCCGGTGCAGGCGGCGCGCACCGCGGCGTCGTCCTGGAACTCGAAGTCGGTCACGCTGCGGCCCCCGTTGGGGCGGAACTGCACGCCCGGCCGCGAGGCGAGCCCGCTGCTGTCGCCGATGTGGCTGCCGTCCACCGGCAGCACGCTCACCGCCTGGTGGTGCCAGCCGAGCGTGGCGTCCACGAGCAGGCGCTTGTCCATGAACGAGGACGCCGTCTTGAGCGCCATGTCCATTGCGCTGTTGGAGTTGCGGGTGCCCAGCGAGTCGAACTGGCCCTGCACCGCGATGGCAGGCTGACCGCTCTGGTTCGCGAGGGCGTACGCGCTCGCGCTGCCGGAGCGGTTGGGGCTGCCGTACACCGAGAGGCTGATGTTGTGGTCCTGGTTCACCAGGTAGGTGAGCTTGCCGATGTACTGCACGGCGCGCTGGTCGGCGAAGCGGTGGGTGGTGGTGCCCTCCACGCGGTTCACCACGTAGAAGCCGTTCTCGTCCTGCTGTGCGCCGGGCGTGCCGTCCGCCGGGTCACCGCCGACGCAGCCCGCGCTGCCCGCCGCGCACGAGACGCGGGCGTTGATGCCGCGCTCCACGTCGTAGCGGGTGAAGGAGGGGGCGATGCCCGCGTAGAACCACAGCTTGTCCTTGAGGATGGGGCCGCCGAGCTCCGCGCCGAAGTCCCCCAGCGCGTGCAGGCTGCTGGTGCTGGAGATGGCGCTGCCCTGCGAGACCACGGGGGTGGCCGTGCCCTCGAGGCTGCCGGGGGTGAAGTTCGCGAACACCGAGCCGTGGAACTCGTTGGAGCCGCTCTTCGTGACGGCGTTGAGCACGCCGCCCGTGGCCCGCCCGTACTCGGGCATGTAGCCGCCGGTGATGACGTTCACGTCCTGGATGAACTCCACGCTCAGCGGCGTGCCCAGGGTGCCGAAGCCGGGATCGTTGACGGACAGGCCGTCGATGACGAAGGCGTTCTCCGGGGACGTGGTGCCGCTGAGGCTCACGCCGTAGGTGTCCGTGTTGGCGCCCGGAGCGATGTCCGCGAGAGACTCGAAGGAGCGCGCCGCGCCGCCCTTGCCGCTGGGCGCCACCACCGCGATGTGACGCACGAAGTCCGCGCCCACGTTCACGCCCGTGGAGGTGGAGCCCACGTCCACGGTGGGCGCGGTGCCCTGGACGAGGATCTCCTCGGTGAGGCCGGTGGGCAGCAGCTCCACGTTGACGCGGATGGTGCGGTCCACGCGCAGCTGGATGGCGGTACGGCTGTAGGGCTGGAACTGCTCCTTCTCGAAGCGCAGCGTGTAGTTGCCCGGCGGCAGCTGCGGGATGCGGTACTGGCCGGTGGCGTCCGTCACCACCACCTGCTCGCCCTGCAGGTTCGGGGACGTGGCCGTCACCACCACGTCCGGCGCGGGCTTGTGGGTGGCGCTGTCGCTCACCGTGCCGGTGATGACGCCAGTCTGGGCGAGCGCCGCCGGCCCGTAGAGCAGCGCGGCGGCGAGGAATGCTCCGGTTGCCCGGAGTACGCGAGACGGTTTCATACGAGGACCTCCCAGGTGAACGGCCACGGCCGTCACGGCCGCTGCGAAGCGCGCAGGGAGCGCGAGCTGTGCGTTCCCTCCGAGCCAGGCGACGGTGGCACGCACGCAGTGATGGCCGGGTGATGCGGGAGAGCACATGCGCGCGGGCGCTCGTCACGCGGCCATCACGCACGGATGCAACGGTGCCCGTGGCCCACCGGACGCGGCCCGTGCGTCTCCCAGATATGCGCGCACAGGGCCTGCGTTACGCAGACACAGGGCGTGCGCAGCGCAGGAGTCTGGGACGGATGGCCACCTGGTCGATCGAAGTGCTGGGGATCGCACGGCTCGTGGCTCCGGACGGCCGCGCGCTGCGCCTCGAGCGCCGCGCCGCCGCGCTCTTCGCGTACCTCGCGCTGTGTGGCCCCTCGCCCAAGTACCCGCTGGCGTGCCTGCTGTGGCCGGACTCGGAGCCCACGATGGTGCGCAACAACATGCGCGCGCTGCTGCGCCGGCTGCGCATGCTCACCGACGCGGAGCTCGTCCTCGGTGACGCCGAGGGGCTGCAGCTCGCCCCGGATGCCCGCGTGGATGCGGCGCTGCTGCGCGAGGCGGCCGAGGGGGGGCGCCACGCCGACGTGCTCGCGGCCTCCCGGGCGCAGGTGCTCGAGGGGCTGGAGCTGGAGGGCTGCTCGGAGCTCGAGCGCTGGCTGGAGGCGATGCGGGTGGCGGTGGAGGGCTGGCGGCGCACCGCGCGCGAGCGGGAGCTGGCGCGGCTCGAGGGCGCGGGGGACCTCGGGGGCGCGCTCGCGCTGGTGCGCGGCTGGGTGCAGGTGGAGCCCGAGAGCGAGGAGGCGGCGCGCGCGCAGATGCGGCTGCACTTCCTGCGCGGCGAGCGCGGCGCGGCCCTCGCGGCCTTCCAGCGGGTGAGCGCGGTGCTCGAGCAGGAGCTGGGCGTGCGCCCCACGCCCGAGACCCTGGCGCTCGCGCGGGAGATCGAGCACGCGGCGCCCGCGCACCCGCCCACCGCCACGCCGCCGCGCCCGCTGCTGCCGCTCGCGGTGCGCCGGCCCCGCATCCTGGTGGGCCGCGACGAGGCGTGGGAGCAGGTGGAGCGCGCCTGCATGGCGGGCAAGATGGTGTTCCTGGTGGGGGAGGCGGGCATCGGCAAGACGCGGCTCTCGGAGGAGATCGCCGAGTCCTGGGGCATGTGGCACCGCACCGAGGGGCGGCTCGGCGACACCGCCATCCCCTACGCCTCCCAGGCCCGCGCGCTGCGCGCCATCCTCTCCCAGCGCCCCACGCTGCAGCTGCCGGAGTGGATCCGCCGCGAGCTGCTGCGCCTCATGCCCGAGCTGGGAGGCCCCGGCGAGCAGCCGCGCCCGCTCTCCAGCGCAGAGGACAAGCTGCGCTTCTACGACG
The DNA here is from genome assembly GCF_009659535.1 of Aggregicoccus sp. 17bor-14. Taxonomy (NCBI): domain Bacteria; kingdom Pseudomonadati; phylum Myxococcota; class Myxococcia; order Myxococcales; family Myxococcaceae; genus Aggregicoccus; species Aggregicoccus sp. 17bor-14. The sequence continues at coordinate 383,787 of NZ_VJZZ01000005.1, read as the reverse complement.
CGGTCACCGAGGTCATGTGGAGCGAGCTCGGGCGCTTTCGCACCATCGTCACCGATGACGTGCAGTACTGGGACGCGGCGAGCTCCGAGCTCTTCACCTACGCGCTGCTCTCGCGCGAGGCGCGCCAGGGCGCCGCGTGGCGCCACGAGCGCCCGCACCTCATCGACTGCTACCGCGAGGCGGAGCTGCCCACGTGGTCGCGCCAGGCGGTGGCGCGCCTCGTCGCCGCCGAGCGCGCGGAAGTCGTGCGCCTCGCGCCGCTCAGCGCCCCCGAGGTGCACGCGCTGCTGGAGGGCCTCGGGGTGCGCGGCCTCGCCGAGCACGCGCAGGCGCTCGCCCAGCACACCGGCGGCAACCCCCTCTTCGTCGTGGAGACGGTGCGCCACCTGCTGGAGACGGGCGCGCTGGAGCGCGGCTGGCCCGAGCGCCTGCCCATCCCCGCCAAGGTGAGTACCCTCATCCAGCACCGCCTCGAGCGGCTCTCCTCGCGCGCGCTCGTGCTCGCGCAGGTGGCGGCCGTCGCCGGGGCCCAGTTCTCCCTGCGGCTCGCCGCGCGCATCCTGCGCCAGCCGGAGCGCGAGCTGCGCGAGGCGGCGCGCGAGCTGGAGGGCGCCCAGCTGCTCGTGGACGAGCGCTTCAGCCACGACCTCATCCACGAGACGCTCGAGGCCGCCATGGCCCCGGCGATGAAGGCCATGCTCCACGGCCTGGTCGCCGCGGTGCTCGAGGAGCAGGGGGCGCCGCCCATCCTCCTCGCCCAGCACTGGCTGCGCGCCGCCGAGCCCTCGCGCGCGCTGCCCCAGCTGCTCAAGGCGGCGAACGGCGACGAGGAGGTGCTGCTCTCGCCCGAGGCGGCGGAGCTCTACGCCACCGCCGCCACGCTGCTCGCCCAGGCGGGCCTCATCGAGGACGCCGCGCTCGCGCGAGAGCACGAGCGCAGCCTGCGCCTGCGCAACTGAGTTGCAACGCTACGCGGTCCAGGCCGCGGCTCCAGAGCCCTACGCGGTCCAGGCCGCGGCTCCAGAGCCCTACGCGGTCCAGGCCGCGGCTCCAGAGCCCTACGCGGTCCAGGCCGCTTCGACGATGCGCGCGGCGGCCGCCGGGGCGAGGCCGGGCAGGGTGCCCAGCACGCGGCCGTGGCCCGCGTCGAAGCGGCTCGCGAGGAAGGCCTCGGCGCGCTCGCCGTCCGCGTGGCGCAGCATGAGCACGCCCTGCACGCAGAGCACCAGCGTCTGGGCGAAGCGGCGCGCGCCCGCCTCCAGCTCCTCGGGCGGCAGCCGCAGCATCCGCTGCAGCTCGCCCAGGGCGGCGCGCAGGCGCGGCTCGCCCGAGGCAGTGGAGAGCAGGTCCTCCATCAGCAGCTGCGCCGCCTGGGGCTCGCGCTGCAGCGCGCGCAGCACGTCCAGGCACATCACGTTGCCCGAGCCCTCCCAGATGGAGTTGACGGGGGCCTCGCGGTAGAGCCGCGCCATGGGGCCCTCCTCCACGTAGCCGTTGCCGCCCCACACCTCCATCGCCTCGCCCGTCACCTCGATGGCGCGCTTGCACACCCAGAACTTCGCGGCCGGGGTGACCACGCGGCGGTACGCGCGCGCGAGCCCCTCCTCGCCGCCGGCGCTGCGCTCGAAGGCGTCCGACAGGTGCATCATCAGCAGGCTCGCGGCCTCGCTCTCGAGCGCCATGTCCGCGAGCACGCTGCGCATCAGGGGCTGCTCCACCAGGCGCTTGCCGAAGGCGGCGCGGTGGCGGGCGTGGTGCACCGCCTGCACCAGCGCCTGGCGGATGAGCGCCGCGCTGCCGATGATGCAGTCGAGCCGGGTGTGCGTGGCCATCTCGATGATGGTGGGGATGCCGCGCCCCTCCTCGCCGATGAGGATGCCGGTCGCGTCGCGGAACTCCACCTCGCTGCTGGAGTTGCTCTTGTTGCCCAGCTTGTCCTTGAGCCGCTGCACCAGCACCGCGTTCTTGCTCCCGTCGTCGCGGAAGCGCGGCACGAAGAAGCAGGAGAGCGGGCCCTGCGCGTCTCCGATGCGCGCGACCACCAGGTGCGCGTCGCACATGGGCGCGGAGAAGAACCACTTGTGGCCGGTGAGCCGGTACTCCTCGCCGCGGCCCTGCGCGCCCACGGGGAGGGCCACCGTGGTGTTGCTGCGCACGTCCGAGCCGCCCTGCTTCTCGGTCATCCCCATGCCCACCATCACGGAGGTCTTCTCGCGCCAGGGCAGGTCGCGCGGGTCGTGCTGGCGGCTGTAGAGCCTGGGGCCGAAGTCCCGGAACAGCGCCCCCTCCGGGCGCAGCACCGGGATGCTCGCGAAGGTCATGGTGGTGGGGCACAGCGAGCCCGACTCCACCTGGGCCTGCAGGTAGTAGCCCGCAGTGCGCGCCGTCCACGCGCCCGCGCGCGGACTGCTGAAGGGCAGCGCGTGCAGGCCCTCGCTGCGCAGCAGCGAGAGCAGCGCGTGCCAGCTCGGGTGGAACTCCACCCGGTCGATGCGCTCGCCGGTGCGCGAGTGCGTGGAGAGCGTGGGCAGGTGGCGGTTGGCGAGCGCGCCGAGCGCGAGCGTCTCCTCCTCGCCCAGCTTCGCGCCGTAGCGCACCAGCGCCTCCTCGTGCCAGCGGGCGCCGTAGCGCGCGAGCGCCGAGCGCAGCGCAGGGTCCCCGGTGAAGAGGTTGTAGCCGGCGAGGTCCGGCACCTGGTTGAACACCGTGTGCGTCTGCGCGCTCATCTGCTCTCCTGAAAGGGACGGCTGGCGAACGCATGGTAGGCGCAAAGGAGCAGGCGGCGAAGCGCCGGGGTGCACCCGCGGGGCCCGGTCGCTAGCCTGGGGGCCATGTCCCACCTCGCGCCTGCGCTCGCCGCCCTGCTGCTCGTCGCCACGCCGGGAGCGGCGCCCGAGCCCCGGCCCCCTGCGAAGCCGGCGGCGGAGGGGGCGCTGCCGTCCGCGACCCGGCCGCGCACGTGCAAGAAGGGCCCGGTGGTGCGCCGCGCGGGCAGCACGCCCGCAGGGCTGGAGGAGCTCTCGGGCCTCACCGCGAGCGCGCGCCACCCCGGCCTCTTCTGGTCGCACAACGACTCGGGCCACAGCCTCTCGCTCTACGCGCTGGACGCCGAGGGCAAGGTGCGCGCGCGCTTTCCCCTCTACGCGAGCGCAGTGGACGTGGAGGACGTGGCGGTGGGCCCCTGCGAGGAGGGCAGCTGCGTGTGGCTCGCGGACATCGGCGACAACGGCGCCCGGCGCCCCGAGGTGCAGCTGCTGCGCGTCGCGGAGCCGGAGAGCCTCGAGTCGCAGCCGCTCAAGGTGCACGTGCAGCGCTTCGCGTACGAGGACGGGCCGCAGGATGCGGAGGCGCTGGTGGTGGAGCCCCGGTCCGGCAGGGTGTTCGTGCTGACGAAGCCGCTCGATGCGCTCGCGCACGTGTACCTGGTGGAGGGGCTGGATTCGCAGAAGCTGGGCCGGGCGCGCCGGGTGGCGACGCTGCCGGCGCGCGTGTTCTCGCAGCGCGCGGCGACCGCGGCCTCGCTCAGCCCGGACGGCACGCGGCTGCTCGTGCGCGGCTACTTCGGGGCCTGGGAGTGGTCGCGGCCGGGAGCCACGCGCCTCGAGGAGGTGCTGAAGGCCCCGCCGCGCGAGGTGCCCGGCCCCTCGCAGCCCCAGGCAGAGGCCGTGGCCTGGCTCCCGGATGGCAGCGGCTACCTGCTGGGCAGCGAGGACGTCGGCGCCCCTCTCTACCGCGTGGACTGCCTGCACGAGTCTCGATCCACAGGAGCCCCTCCGTGACCGAAGCGCTTCCCAAGGACTGGCGCGAAGTACTCGCCGACACCGTGCACTCACCCGAGTACGCCGCGGTGCGCGCGTTCGTGGCGAAGGAGCGCGCGGCGCACACGGTGTACCCGCCCGAGGGGCAGGTGTTCACGGCGCTGCGCCTCACGCCCTACGCGAAGGTGAAGGTGCTGTTGCTCGGGCAGGACCCGTACCACGGGCCCGGACAGGCGCAGGGGCTCGCCTTCTCGGTGGCCCCCGGCGTGCCGCCGCCCCCCTCCTTGCGCAACATGTTCAAGGAGCTGCAGGCGGACGTGGGCGCTCCGCCGCCGCGCGACGGCAGCCTCGTGCCGTGGGCGCAGCAGGGCGTGCTGCTGCTCAACGCGGTGCTCACCGTGCGCAAGGGCAGCGCGAACAGCCACGCGGGCCACGGCTGGGAGCACTTCACGGATGCGGTCATCCGCGCGGTGAGCGCGAAGGCGGAGCCCTGCGTGTTCTTGCTCTGGGGCCGCTACGCGCAGAAGAAGCTGCCGCTCATCGATGCCCAGCGCCACGCGGTGCTCACGGGCGTGCACCCCTCGCCGCTCTCGGCGAAGGGCGGCTTCTTCGGCAGCCGGCCCTTCAGCCGCACCAACGCGGAGCTGCAGGCGCGGGGGCGCAGCCCGGTGGACTGGGCGCTTCCCCCGCGCTGAGCCGGGGCGCGCTACGGCGCGTCCACCGCGGGCAGCACGTTCACTTGCAGCAAGCTCGGGTGCTCGGCGCTGCGGTACACGCGGTGGGTGGCGCGCACGAAGTCCCCCTCCTTCGCCTCGAAGATGTTGGGCACGAAGGTCTGCGGGTTGCGGTCGATGAAGGGGAACCAGCTGGACTGCACCTGCACCATCACGCGGTGGCCGCGCTGGAAGGTGTGGAACACGTCGTTCATCGTGAAGTGCACGCGGGTGGGCGCGTTGGGCACGAAGGGCTTGGGCTCGCTGTAGCTGTCGCGGAAGCGGCCGCGGAAGGGCTCGCCGCGCACCAGCGTCTGCTGCCCGCCGCGGTTCGGCTTCCCCGCGTCCTCGTCCGCCTTGCTCCAGCCGGGCATCACGCCGGGGTTCACGTCCACCAGCTTCACCACCCAGTCCGCGTCCGTGCCGCTGGTGGACACCCAGAGGTCCGCCTCCAGGGGCCCGGCGAGCGTGAGGTCCTGCTCGAGCGGCTCGGTCTGGAACACCAGCACGTCCGGGCGGCGCGAGGCGAAGCGCTGGTCCTCGGCCATGTAGTTCTTGCTCCAGCGCGTGGTGAGTTCCTCGGTGTAGGGCACGGGCTTGGCGGGGTCGCTCACGTACTCGTCGAAGGCCTCGGGGCCGGCGGCGGGGGCGGCGAGCGCGAGCGCCCCCTTCGCGCCGAGGTACAGGCGCTGCGGGCGCACGTTGCGCGGAGGCCAGGCATCGAAGCGGCGCCAGCGGTTCACGCCCGTCTCGAAGACGAAGGCCTCGGGCATGTCCGGCTTCGGCGCGTCCTTCTCCCCCTGCTTGAGGTATCCCTTGAAGAAGGCGAGCTCCAGCTCCTGGTAGACGGCGTTGGTCTGGAAGCCGAACTCGGCGTCGCCCAGCGCGGCGCCATCCGTGCGCGTCCAGCCGCCGTGGGGCCAGGGGCCCATCACCAGCGTGTTGGTGATGCCGGGGTTCTGCTTCTCGATGGCGCGGTAGGTCTGCAGCGGGCCGTAGAGGTCCTCGGTGTCGTACCAGCCGCCCACCACCATCACCGCGGCGCGGATGTTCTTCAGGTGGGGCAGCAGGTTTCGCGACTGCCAGAAGGCGTCGTAGTTGGGGTGCTGCACCACGTCCTTCCAGAAGGCCACGTTGCCCTTGAAGTAGCGCGTGTCCGCGTTGGAGAGCGGGCCCAGGTCGAGGAAGAACTGGTAGCCGTCCGGGGTGCCGAAGTCGAAGTGCGGCGGGGTCTCGCTCGCGGTGGGCGCGGGGCGCGGCAGCCCGAAGCCCGAGAAGAAGGCGAAGCCCAGCGCCAGGTTGAAGGCGCCGTGGCGGTGCATGTCGTCCCAGAACCAGTCCGCGATGGGCGCCTGGGGCGAGACGGCCTTGAGCGCGGGGTGCGAGTCGATGGCGCCCGCCGAGGTGTAGAAGCCCGGATACGAGATGCCCCACTGCCCGGCGCGGCCGTTGTTGTTGGGCACGTTGCGCAGCAGCCACGCGATCGTGTCGTAGGTGTCCGAGCTCTCGTCCACGCCGCGCGCGCCGCTCTTGCCCGGCTCGTGCGGGCGCATGTTGACGAAGGTGCCCTCGGACATGTGCGCGCCGCGCACGTCCTGGAAGACGAAGATGAAGCCCTCCTGCTCGTACGCGGCCGTGGGGCCCAGGCGCGTGGGGTAGCGGTCGGCTCCATAGGGCGCGACGGAGTAGGGCGTGCGGTTGAGCAGGAAGGGGTAGCGGCGCGCGGGGCCCGCATCGCTGGGCACGTACACCGCGGTGAAGAGGCGCGTGCCGTCGCGCATCGGCACGCGGTACTCGAACTTCGTGTAGTGCGAGCGGATGTACGCGGTGCGCTCGGCGCTCACCCCGTAGGGCGGCGGAGGCGGCTTCGCAGAGGGCGTCTGCGCGAGGGCCGGGGAGAGGGCGAGCAGCGCGAGAAGGGCGAGGGCGCGGGGCATGAGGCGCATATTGCCCGCAGCTTCGCCTACTTCCCTCACGCTGTCCCTCTCCCGGGGGGAGAGCGGACGGTCTTCAGAGCGGGCGCACCGCGTCCGCGAGGCGGCCCTTCGCGAGCAGCTCGCGCAGCTCGTCTCCCAGGCGCTCGCTCTCGGCGCGCACCGTGCGCCAGGCGCGCAGGCGCTCCGCGTCGCTCAGGCGCACGAAGTCGTCGCGGTCCGGAATCTTGCCGCCGGGCAGCCGCGCGACGAACTCCGCGGAGGGCGCGAGGATGAGCGCGCGCGCAAAGTTCGCCGCGCTCGCGCGCCGCCAGCGCAGGCTCTTGTCGAACCAGCCGGGCACCACGTACGGGTAGAAGTGCGGGTAGAGCACCAGCCCCTCGCCCGCGCCGTAGTGCAGGTCCAGGTGGTAGTCCACCACGCCTCCGTCCCGGTAGGTGCCCGGCGGCGCGCCCGGCACCCTCACGCCCGCGAGCACCAGCGGGATGGAGCCGGAGGCGAGCAGCGCGGGGCGCAGGTTCGCGGCCGTGAGCGGCAGGTGCACCGTGGGCAGGTCGCGCAGTCCCGCGAAGGGGCTCTGGTCCCCCGCGGTGTGGAACACCACGCGCTGCATCTGCAGCGGGAGGCTCTTGCGGGTGAGCAGGTTTCCCGCGGCGGCGAGCGCGAGCCCGGCGAGCTGCACCGCGCGGCGCTCGCTGGCGAGCGGGCCGCGGCAGCGCGTGGTCACCACGTGCAGGCGCGCCCAGGGGTGGGCGAGCAGCTCCTCGGCGCCGCTCGGGCCCAGCAGCTGCTCGAGGATGCGCGCGCTCGTCTCGGTGACGAGCGCGGGCGAGGGCTTGGGCGGGTAGCGCTGCTCGACGTACGCGGCCTCGAAGCGGTCGAGCGCCGCGACGGGGTCCTTCTGCGCGAGGCAGGCGAGGCGCCAGCTGCCGATGGAGGAGCCGATGAGGTGCAGGGGCCGGGTGCGCGGGGCCTGCAGCAGCTCGCCGAAGAGCATGCGGTCCAGCCCCGAGAGCACGAGCCACTTGGGGCCGCCGGAGGCGCCGGGCACCACGTCCACGTCCTCGGCGCGCAGCGAGCGCTCGCGCAGCAGGGTGAGCGCCGCGGGGCCGGCGAGCAGGGTGAGAGAGGAGGAGGCCATGTCGGCGTGCACCCTAACAGCGCACCCGCTCCCACCGGTGGACACCGTGCCGCCCGCGCTGCTGTAGGGCAAGGAGGGAGGCGGGCCCCGTCTTCAGGGCGCCGAGGGCCGCGTGCTACTGTCCAGCTCCGCCTTCCCCGGGGCGGCCTCCCCATGGCGTCTCTCCTGCCGTCGCTCGTCGCCGCCGTGCTCCTCGCGTTGCCCGCGCCGCAGCCTCCGCTGCAGGCCCGCGCGCTGCCCTCCACCTCGCTGCCCTTGCTGCAGCGCTCGTGGACGCAGGACGAGGGGCTGCCGCAGAACGGCGTCGCGGCGGTGGCGCAGACGCAGGACGGCTACCTCTGGGTGGGCACGCAGGAGGGGCTCGCGCGCTTCGACGGCGCGCGCTGGGAGGTGTTCGACACCGCGCGCGGCCTGCCCTGCAACGACGTGCTCGCGCTGTACGCGGAAGGGGCGCGGCTGTGGGTGGGCACGGAGGGCTGCGGCCTCGTGCGCTACGAGGGCGGGCGCTTCCACGCGCTGCCCACCAACCCCGGGGGCGCGGACGACAGCGTGCAGGCCTTCCTCCCGGCGGCGGACGGCGGGCTGTGGGTGGCCACCGACCACGGGCTCGCGCACCGGGTGGGCGAGACCTTCCAGTACGTGGAGGGGCTCGCGCAGGACGACGTGTCCTCGCTCGCGCAGGGGCCCGGCGGCGTGCTCTGGGTGGGCACGCGCTCGGGCGGCGTGGTGCGGCTGACGCCGGGGGGTTCGAACGGCTCGGGCGCGGCGCCGGCGCTCGAGCGGCTCGGCGCGGCCGCCGGGCTGGGCTCGCTGCAGGTGGAGGCGCTGCTCGCGGACGCGCAGGGCGTGCTGTGGGCAGGCGCGCGCGACGGGCTCTACCGCCTGGCGCCGGGCGAGGCGCGCTTCACGCCCGTGGCGGCGCTCGCCGGGCGCAAGGTGAGCCGGCTGCTCGAGGACAGCAGCGGCGACCTGTGGGTGGGCACCGAGGACGGCGGCGTGCTGCGCCGGCACGCGGGCCAGTTCGCTCAGGCCGGCAGCCCCGCGCTGGGCCGCATGTTCGTCAGCGCGCTCTACGAGGACCGCGAGCACAGCCTCTGGGTGGGCACCTCCCCGGGCGGCGTGCACCAGCTGCGCGAGGCGCGGGTGCAGGTGCTGGGGACGCCCGAGGGGCTCGCGCACGACGTGGTGTGGAGCGTGTACGAGGACCGCGCGGGCGCGGTGTGGCTGGGCACGGAGGACGCGGGGCTGCACCGGCTGAAGGACGGCCAGCTCACGCGCTACGGCGAGGCGCAGGGCGTGCCCAACGGCATCGTGTTCGGCCTCTCCGAGGACCGCGAGGGCGGGCTGTGGGTGGCCACCAGCCAGGGCGCGGCGCGCTTCGACGGCGAGCACTTCCGGCGCTACGGCACGAAGGACGGGCTGCCCAGCGAGCTCGTCTTCTACGTGCACGAGGACCCGCGGGGGGACCTCTGGTTCGGCACCGACGTGGCGCTCGCGCGGCTGGAGGCGAAGAGCGGCCGCTTCACGGTGTACGGCGCCGCGGCCGGCATCTCGCGCAACGGCGTGAACCACATCCTCGATGCGCCCGAGGGCGGCCTGTGGCTGGGCACTCCCGCGGGGCTGGTGCGCTTCGACCCGGGCCAGGACGGCGGCCGGGTGGTGGAGAGCTACGGCCCGAAGGAGGGGCTCGCGGGGCGCAGCGTGGGCGCGCTCGCGCAGGACCGCGAGCGCCCGGGCGTGCTCTGGCTGGGCACGGAGCAGGGGCTGGTGCGGCTGGAGCGGGGCGTGCTGCGCAGCGTGGGGGTGAAGGAGGGGCTCTTCGACCCGCACATCCTCTCGGTGCTGGACGACGGCCAGGGCAGCCTGTGGCTGAGCAGCAACCACGGCATCGCGCGCGTGGCGAAGGCGGAGCTGGAGGAGGTGCTCGCGGGGACGCGCGAGCGCGTGCACTCGGAGACCTTCGGCCGCTCGGACGGCCTGCGCGCGGTGGAGTGCAACAGCGCGAGCCGCGCGGCGAGCCTGCGCGCGCGCGACGGCGCGCTGTGGTTTCCCACCATCTCCGGCGCGGTGCGCATCGACCCGGCGCGCCAGGTGCGGCCGCTGCCCACGCCGCCGCTCGTCATCGAGCAGGTGCTCAGCGGCGGCCACCCGGTGGAGGCGCAGGGGGGCCTGAGCGGCGAGGCGCCGGACATCGAGCTGCACTACGCGGCGCTCACCTTCGTGGACCCCGAGCGCGTGCGCTACCGCTACAAGCTGGAGGGCTACGACCCGGACTGGGTGGACGCGGGGAGCCGGCGGCAGGCCTTCTACACGAACCTGCCCGCGGGCCAGTACCGCTTCCGGGTGATGCTGGAGCGCGCGGGCGGGGCCGGCGCGCAGGCCGCCCCGGTGGAGGCCACCTTCGCCTTCCGCCGCCGCCCGCGCCTGCTCGAGACGCCGGCCTTCTGGGGCGCGGCGCTGCTCGCGCTCGCGGGGCTGGTGGCGCTCGCCTTCCGGCTGCGCGTGCGGCAGCTGCGCGAGCGCGAGCGCGAGCTCACCGAGCGGGTGGAGGAGCGCACCGGCGAGCTCGCGGAGGCCAACCGCGCCCTCATCCGCGTGGCGGAGGAGAGCGCCGAGATCGAGGAGAGCCTGCGCCGGCTCATCGAGCAGCTGCCCATCGCCGTCACGGTGTACGTGGACGAGCGCGCCACCTACGCGAACGACGCGGCGCTGCGCCTGCTCGGCTACGAGCGGCTGCGCGACCTGCAGGGCCAGCCGCTGCACGCCCACCGCCTGCCGGAGGACGAGGCCGAGGCGCGCGAGCGGGCCCCGGGGGTGCAGGAGGCGCGGCTGCGGCGGCGCGACGGCAGCGTGGCCGTGGTGGAGCTGAGCGGCGTGCCCCTCACCTTCGGCGGGCGCGCCGCCTACGTCTCCGTGGCGCGCGACGTGACCCAGGCGCAGCAGATGGAGGCGCGGCTGCGGCTGAGCGACCGCATGGCCAGCGTGGGCACGCTCGCGGCCGGCGTCGCGCACGAGATCAACAACCCGCTCGCCTTCGTGGTGAGCAACCTGCGCTACGGCGCGGTGGAGCTGCGCGCCTGGGAGAAGGCGCTCGAGGCGGGCCGCACGCTGGAGCTGGACGAGGTGCGCGAGGTGGCCCAGGCACTGGACGAGGCCTGCCACGGTGCGGACCGCGTGAAGCACATCGTGAAGGACCTGAAGACCTTCAGCCGCGGCGGCGAGACGCCCAGCCGCATCGACCTGCGCCCGGTGCTCGAGAGCTCGCTGTCCATGGCGAACAACGAGGTGCGCCACCGCGCCCGGCTGCGCAAGGAGCTGGGCGAGGTGCCCTACGTGATGGCCAGCGAGGCGAAGCTGGGCCAGGTGTTCCTCAACCTCGTGGTGAACGCCGCGCAGGCGATCCGCGAGGGCGCGGCGGACCAGAACGAGATCTCCGTGCGCACCTCCACGGACGCGGCCGGGCGCGCCGTGGTGGAGGTGAGGGACAGCGGCTGCGGCATCCCGCCGGAGAACCTGAAGCTCATCTTCGACCCCTTCTTCACCACCAAGCCGGTGGGCGAGGGCACGGGGCTGGGGCTCTCCATCTGCCACAGCATCGTCACCGGGCTGGGCGGCGACATCCACGTGGAGAGCCGCCCGGGAGAGGGCTCCCTGTTCCGCGTGGTGCTGCCCGCGGCCACCGACGAGCAGCCCGCGCGCCCCGTGCCGGTGCCCAGCGCGCCGGGCCCGCGCGGGCGCATCCTGGTGGTGGACGACGAGCCCCTGGTGGCCAAGAGCCTCGTGCGCCTGCTGGGCACCGAGCACCACGCGGAGGCCGTCACCAGCGCGCGCACCGCGCTGGAGCGGCTGGTGGCCGGCGAGCACTTCGACCTCGTCTTCTGCGACGTGATGATGCCGGAGATGAGCGGGCGCGACTTCTGGGAGGCGCTGGGTCACGTGCAGCCCGCGCTGCAGGGGCGCGTCGTCTTCGTCACCGGCGGCGCGTTCACCCCCGAGGCGCGCCGCTTCCTCGAGCAGGTGGCGGGCCGCGTGGTGGCCAAGCCCTTCGACCCCGGCGAGGTGAAGGCCGTGGTGCGCGAGCGCCTCGCGCGCCGCGCGGCCTGAGCGCCCGCTGCCCCGGCGCTACTGCGAGGCGAGCCGCAGCTCGCGCACCTGGCGCACGCGCCAGTCGGCGCGCTGCTTCTCGAGCAGCACGCTGAGGCCGCGCGTGGTGCCGGCGCCCACGGTGAGCTTCGCGGGCACGGTGCAGGTGCCCTGCGCGCAGCCCTCGGCGGGCCAGAGGTCCAGGTAGAGCGCGCCGCGCGGCGGGGTGCGCAGGCTCAGCTGCTGGGCGCCCAGCTGCGCCGAGGCGCGGCCCGAGTAGGTGACGCGCCCGTCGCGCCAGGTGCAGTAGCCGGGCTCGTTCACGCGGTACTGCTCGTGCTCGAAGCGGGCGACGAACTGGGGCGAGGGCGACGCGCAGCGCCCCTGCTCGCAGAGGGACACGCAGACCAGCAGCCCGCGCCCGAAGCCCACGCCGTAGAAGTCCATCACCCCGCGCATCGCCAGCGCCTGCAGCGCCTCGGGCGCGCCGCCCCCGGAGGCGCCCGCCTCCTGCGGTGCGTCAGCGGCGGGGTGGGCGCAGGCCAGGCCCAGCGCCAGCAGGGCGCTTGCGGCCGTCTTGCTCGTGTGTCGCATGGGGCGAATCCTAGTGGCCCGGCGCGCGCCGCGCCCGGGGACGGCGCCCGCCCCCTGCCTGCTCGTCCCCCCCGGAGGTGCAGGTCGGCCGGTCCCGGGCCCGGCTTGAGGTAGAGTGCGGCGCATGCACCCGCAGACCCAGGGCAACGCCTCCCCGAACGCCTCCTCCGGAGCCTCGTCCGGCACCTCGTCGAAGCGCGCCAGCCTCCGGCCCGGCGAGGCCGAGCTGGTGTTCCAGCACGCCGTGGAGGGGCTGTTCCACGTGGGCCTCAAGGGGCAGGTGACGCCGCCCCTGCAGGCGCGCCTCAAGGACGCGGGGCTGGACCTCTCGCGCCCGCTGCTGCCCGCCTACCCGCGCGCTGCCTGGAACCGCTTCATCCAGGTGACGGCCGAGACGCTGTGGCCCGACGAGACGCCCGAGCAGGCCTACCACCAGCTGGGCCGCCAGCTGCTCCTGGGCTACTCGCGCACGCTGATGGGCGGCGCCATCATCCGCCTGCTGCGCCTCATCGGCCCGCGCCGCACGCTGGACCGGATGACCCAGAACTTCCGCTCCGGGGGCAACTACAACCTGTGCAAGGTGACGGAGCTGGGCCCGCGCGAGGTGCTGCTGTGGATGAACGAGCCCACCCTGCACCCCTCCTACGTGGCCGGCATCGTGGACATGGTGCTGGAGCTGGTGGGCGTGGCCGAGCGCAGCATCACCGTGCACGCGCGCGACGAGGAGGGCTGCACCTACCGCGTGCGCTGGGAAGCCTGAGGCATGTACCCGCAGAGCCGCAGCGTCGAGGAGCTGAGGAGGAGCACGCCGGGGCCCGGTGAGCCCGAGCTGGTGTTCGACCACGCCGTGGAGGGGCTCTTCCACGTGGGGCTCAAGGGGCAGGTGACGCCGGAGCTGCGCGCGCGGCTCGCGGACGCGGGCCTGGACCTCGCGCGGCCGCTGCTGCCCACCTACCGGCGCGCCGACTGGAACCGCTTCCTGCAGCTCACGGCGGAGCTGCTGTGGCCACACGGCTCGCACGAGCAGGCCTACCACCAGCTGGGCCGCCAGCTGCTGGTGGGCTACTCGCGCACGCTCACCGGCGCCGCGATGCTGCGGCTGCTGCGGCTCATCGGGCCGCGCCGCACCCTGGAGCGGATGACCCAGAACTTCCGTGCGGGCTGCAACTACAACCTCAGCCAGCTCACCGAAGTGGGGCCCACCGAGGTGCTCTTGTGGCTCAACGAGCCCACGCTGCACCCCGCGTACGTGGCGGGCGTGGTGGACGCGGCGCTCGAGCACGTGGGCGTGGCCCGCCGGGACGTGAGCGTGCACGCACGCGACGCGCAGGGCTGCACCTACCGCGTGCGCTGGGAGGCCTGAGTGGAGGGGCTCGCCGCGCGCGCACCGAAGCGACCGAAGGGCAGCCGCCTGGACTACCGCGCGGTGCGTGCGGAGATCCAGGACGGCGACGTGCTGCTCTTCCAGGGGACCTACTGGATGAGCCGCCTCATCCGCTGGGGCAGCAAGAGCGCCTACTCGCACGCGGGGGTCGCGCTGTGGTGGGGCCCGCGGCTCATGGTGGTGCAGGCGGTGGGCAAGGGCGTGGAGGCAGTGCCCTTGAGCGTGGCGGTGGACCATTACAGCGGCCAGGTGGACTGGTTCACCCCGCTGCCCGAGGTGCGCGCGCGGCTGCGCCGCGACGTGCTCGTGACCGCGGCGCTGGACGAGGTGGGCAAGCCCTACGCGCACGGGCCGCTCCTGCGGCTCGCGCGGATGGTCTGGCACGGCCGGATGCGCAAGTACCGCGACCCGAAGAAGAGCGCGGCCTCGTACTTCTGCTCGCAGCTGGTGAGCCGCTGCTACCGGCTCGCCGAGGTGGACCTGGTGCCGGGACGCGCGGACGCGCACACCAGCCCCGGAGACCTCGCCGCCTGCGGGCAGCTCTCGCTGCGCGGCGTGCTGCACCGCGCCTGACCCTGTCCCTGCCCACCCCTGCGGAAGTGCGCAGGCTTCAGCGGGCGGCGGGCCGTCACGCCTCCAGTCACCCGAACCGGAAGGACGCCTTGGACTACGACGTGATCATCGCGGGGGCCGGCCCGGTCGGCCTGTTCCTGGCTTGCGAGCTGCGGCTCGGGAAGCGCTCCGTGCTGGTGCTCGAGCAGTCGGAAGATCCGCACTCCCCCCTGAAGCGGCTTCCCTTCGGAAGGCGAGGGCTGTGGGGCCCGAGCATCGAAGCCTTCTATCGGCGCGGGCTGCTGGAACAGATCGCAGCGCAACCCCAGCCTGGCGCCATGGCTGCGGGGCCTCCGCTGCGCGGGCCGGCCGGCCACTTCGCGGGCATCGCGTTCGACTACGACCGCATCGACTCGTCGCGCTGGACGTTCCGACTGCCGGGCCCGGCCGACTTCCAGTTCGGCTGCGAGATGGAGCATCTCGAGCGGGTTCTCACCGCTCGAGCGCTCTCCCTCGGCGTGCAGCTCCGGCGCGGCCAGGGAGTCGAAGGCTTCGAGGCTTCGGACGATGACGTGACCGTCCACGCCGGCGGGCAGCGCCTTCGCGCGCGCTGGCTCGTGGGCTGCGACGGCGGCCGCAGCACGGTGCGCAAGCAGGGGGGCTTCGAGTTCACGGGGACCGAGCCGGAGTTCACGGGCTACTCGGTCCGCGTCGAGCTCGCCGATCCGGAGAAGCTCCCCCTCGGCCGACATCACACGCCGACGGGGATGTACATGCAGGGGCAGCCCGGGGTGATCGCGATGGCCGACTTCGACGGCGGCGCATTCCACCGCACCCAGCCGATCACGCGCGAGCACGTGCAAGCGGTCCTGCGGCGCGTGTCCTGCACGGATGTGACCGTCGAGGCGTTGAACTCCGCCACGACCTGGACCGACCGCGCCCAGCAGGCGACGACCTACCGCAAGGGACGGGTGCTGCTGGCGGGCGACGCCGCGCACATCCATTCACCGCTCGGCGGACAGGGCTTGAACCTCGGACTGGGTGACGCCATGAACCTCGGGTGGAAGCTCGCCGCCACCCTCCGCGGCGATGCCCCCGAGGGCCTGCTCGACAGCTACACCGCGGAGCGGCATCCGCTCGGGGCGCGCATCCTCGACTGGTCGCGGGCCCAGGTCGCGCTGATGCGCCCCAGCCGATCGTCCCGCGCCCTCGAGGCCATCCTGCGCGACCTGATCGCCACGCGCGACGGCGCGACCTACTTCGCGGAGCGTGTCTGGGGCGTGTCCCTCCGCTACGGCCTCGGCGGCGAGCACCCGCTGGTGGGCCGCAGCTGCCCGGACTTCGAGCTGGAGAACGGATCGAGGCTCGGCACACGGCTGCAAGAGGGGAGCGGAGTGCTCCTGGACTTCGGCCCGCAGGGGCCGCTGCGCGCGCTGGAGGGCCGCTGGGGCGAGCGCGTCAGGTACGTGGCCTGCGACGCGAGGGACCGCCTCGGGCTGAGCGCCGTGCTCGTGCGTCCTGACGGCTTCGTCGCCTGGGCGAGCGACACGGCTGCCACGCCGGAGGAGGTCGCCCGGGCTGCGGCGAGATGGTTCGCGGAGTGTCCGGCGGCCTAGAGCGTCGCGTCCAGCGGGAGCACGGGCAGCTGGGGCTTCAGGATGTCCGGGTACTTGATGCCCGCGCCCGTGTTGAGCAGCACCACGCGCTCGTGCGGCTGCAGCCAGCCCTGCTCTCGCAGCGCGCGCGCCGCGCCTACCAGCGCCGCGCCCTCGGGGCACACGAAGGCGCCCTCCTGCCGGGAGAGCTGCTCGAGCCCCCACAGCGTGTCCGCGTCCTTCACCGCGATGCAGGTGCCGCCCGTCTCGCGCACCGCCTCGAGCACGAGGAAGTCGCCGAGCGCCTTGGGCACGCGGATGCCCTGCGCCACGGTGGCTGCGCCCTCCCACTTCTCGCTCACGGCCTTGCCCTCCTGGAAGGCCTTCACGATGGGCTGGCAGCCCTCGGCCTGCACGCACACGAGCCGGGGCAGGCGCGCGTCCTCGGCGATCCAGCCCATCGCCTGCATCTCGCGCAGCGCCTTGTAGATGCCGATGAGCCCCACGCCGCCGCCGGTGGGGTAGAGAATCGCATCCGGCAGCTTCCAGCCCAGCTGCTCGGCGATCTCGTAGCCCATCGTCTTCTTGCCCTCGATGCGGTACGGCTCCTTGAGCGTGGAGGCCTCGAACCAGCCGTGCGCCTTCGCCGAGCGCGCCACGATGGCGCCCGCGTCGGTGATCTGCCCCTTCACCATGTACGCGCTCGCCCCCACCGCCGCCGCCTCGAGCACGCTCATGGCGGGCGCGTCCGTGGGCATCACCAGCGTCACGCTCATCCCGGCGCGCGCGCCGTAGCTCGCCCACGCGCCGCCCGCGTTGCCGTTGGTGGGCATGGCGATGGCGCGGATGCCCAGCTCCTTCGCGCGGCTCACGCCGGTGGCCGCGCCGCGCGCCTTGAAGGTCGCGGTGGGGTTGAGCCCCTCGTCCTTCAGCCACAGGTCCGGCAGCCCCAGCGCCGCGCCCAGCCGGGGCAGCGGGTAGAGCGGCGTCATGCCCTCGCCCAGGCTCACGATGTTCGCGGCGTCGCGCACCGGCAGCAGCTCGCGGTAGCGCCACAGCGTGGCGGGCCGGCCCGAGAGCTGCTCGGGGCGCAGCGCCGCGCCTGCGCGCTTCAGGTCGTAGCGCGCGAGCAGCGGGCCGCCGCAGCTGCACAGGTTCTGCACGCGGTCCGCGTCATGCGTCTGGTGGCAGCGGGAGCACTCGAGGTGGCTGAGGAAGGACATGGTGCAGCCCATCTTCCGCACCCGCGCACCGTCCGCAAGCCCTGCGTTCGGCAGTGCCGGCGGCGGACACCCGCCTCAGGCGTGCACGCGCTGCTTCGCCCCGCCCAGCGCGAGCTCGCGGCTGGCGAGCACCGCGCGCGCGCCGTCCTCGTTGCCCGCCGCGCGCAGGGCCTCTGCCGCCCGCACGTAGAAGTCCTCCGCCTCCTTGAGCAGCAGCTCTCCGCGCGCCTGCTCGGCGGCGGCCAGGAGGAAGGGCGCGGCGTGGGCGTCCTCGCCCGCGTCGCGCCAGTGCGCGGCCACGCGCGCGGGGCGGCTGCCGCGCGCCTGCAGCACGAGCGCCGCGCGGCGGTGCAGGTGGCGGCGCACCGGCTCCGCCATCAGGGCCCCCACCGTCTCCTCCATCAGGTCGTGGCTGAAGCCGCCCCCGCGCACCACCTGCGCCGTCTCCAGCTCGCGCCACGGCGCGGCGAGCTCCAGCGGCGGGCTCTCGAGCAGCTCCGCCGCCACGCCCAGGGTGAAGTCCGTGCCCAGCACGGCGAGCGCCTGCGCGAGGTGCAGCGCGGGCGCGCTCAGCTTGGCGAGGCGCTCGGCGATGACCGGGCCCACCTTCCCCGGCGGCGGCAGGCTCTCCGAGAGCCCGCGCGAGAGGTCGCCGCTCTCCAGCAGGTGGCGCACCGTCTCCAGCACGAAGAGCGGGTTGCCGCCGGTGTAGCGCGCGAGCTCTTCGGCGCGCCCCTCGAGCCCGGGCACCCCGAGGCTCGCGAGCAGCTCGTCCAGGCGCGAGGGCTGCAGCGGCTCGAGCTCGATGAGGCAGAGCAGCCCGGCGGCCGCCATGGAGCGGATGATGGCGTCCGTCTCCGGGGGCAGCGAGCCGGTGCGGAACACGTGGATGGTGCGCACGGGCGTGGCCGGGTCCTGCAGCAGCTGGCTCAGCACGTAGGAGCCTGCCTCGGCGCTCGCCGCGTCCACGTACTGCAGGTCGTCGAAGGCGAGCGTGTCGTAGCCGAGCCCGTGCGCCACGCGGAAGGGCTCGATCTTCGCCTGCCAGAAGCGCAGCTTGTCCTCCTCGCCTGCGAGCGGCGGCGGGCGGGGGCCCAGCTCCGGGATGATGCGCGCGAGCTCGAGCCGCGCCCACTCGGGCAGCGGGGCGCCGCCCAGCACGTCCAGCATCTGCCGGTAGGTGCGCGCGTGCGTGCCGTAGGGCACGAGCCGGTCTCCGGCCTTGCCCGAGCAGAACACGGTGCGCCCGGGCGCCTTCGCCTGGAGGAAGTCGTTGACCAGCCGGCTCTTGCCCACGCCCGGCGGGCCGCTGATGGCGATGCCCTGGCGCGCCTCCCACGCGGCCTCCATGCGCGCCCACTCCTGCTCGCGCCCCACCAGCACCGGCGGGCGCAGCACGGAGAGGGGCAGGCGGGCCTTCGGGGCGCTGGGCTGCGCCGGCGCGCGGGTGGCCGCGGCCGTGCCGCGGGAGATCTCCCGCGCGAGCGCCGCCGTCTCCGGCAGGGGCCCCACGCCGAAGCGCTCCTGCAGCATCGCCTTCAGCCGCTCGTAGGCGAGCAGCGCCGCGCTGCGGTCTCCCGAGAGGTAGAGCAGGCGCACGAGGCGCCGGTGCGCCTCCTCCGCGTACGGCTCCACGTCCACGCCGAGGCGCGCGAGCGCGAGCGCGCCCGAGAAGTGGCCCGCGGCCTCCAGCCCGTCCGCCGCACCCGCGAGCGCGCGCCGCTGCGCCGCCCCCAGCGCCTCGCGCGCGAGCTGCAGCCACTCGCGGAAGTCCTCCGCGTCGTCGTAGTCCAGCCCCTCGAGCAGCGCGCCGGCCTGCACGCGGGCGCGCAGCCGGTCCACGTCCTGCGTCGGCTCGCGCAGGTCGCGCGCATCGCCCCCCAGCTCCGGGGCGAGCGAGAGCAGGTCGTCGCCCTGCACCAGGTCCGCGCCCGTCTGGGTGCGCAGGCGCCGCAGCGTCTGGCGCAGGTTGTTGCGCGCCGTGGACTCGGGGCTCTCGGGCCACAGCAGCCCCGCGAGCCGGGCGCGCGGCGTGGGGCCCTCCCACGCGAGGTAGCCGAGCAGCCCCGCGGGCTTGCGGTCCAGCCGCAGCACCCGCTCGCCGCTCACCAGCGTCGCGCCCCCGAGGAGCCGCGCCTCCCAGCCCCCCGCCTTCTTCTCTTCCGGGATATCCACAGCCCGACTGTACTACGCCCGCACCCTCTGGTTTCACCCCCCTGGCCGCAGAGGCGGGGGAAGGGAGAGGGCTAGCGGCGGACGCGGGCCACCGCGGGCTCGGGAGCCTCCTCGCGCTGCAGCGCCGCGCGCAGCAGGCGCTGGGCGGGGCGCTCCAGGAAGTAGAAGGAGGCGAGCGCGAAGCCGAGCGCGAGGGCGAGGTAGGCGAGGGTGAAGGCCGCGCCGCCCTCGGGCAGCCCGTGGCCGCGCAAGGGCTGCGCCCAGAGCATGAGCGGCAGCTGCAGGATGTAGAGCGCGTAGCTCGCCTCGCCCAGCACGCGCATCGGCCCCGTGCGCAGCGCTGCGCCCAGCAGGCCCCCGCCCTGCGCGAGCCCGAACACGAGCGCGGCGAACAGCGGCAGCAAGAGCCCGTTGTGCAAGAGCGGGTAGGGCAGGCCCGGCGCCGCGAGCAGCGCGAGCGCGCCTCCGGCCGCCGCGAGCGTGAGCACCCCACCCCTGCTCCATCCGCCTGCTGCTGCGGCGGCGCTGCGCGCGCGCTCGCGCACGAAGAGGCAGCCGAGGCAGATGCCCGCGAGGAACTCCGGCAGGCGCACCAGCGGGTTGTACTTGAGCGCGGAGAGCCACGGCCCGCGCGCCCCCGCGGACGCCGTGCCCAGCCCGTCCGGGTCCAGCAGCAGGTAGCCGCCGGCCAGCGCGAGCGCCAGCGCCCAGGCCGCGAGCAGCGCGCCCACGAGCGCGCCGCGGCTGCGCAGCCGGGCGATGGGCACGGCCGCGAAGGGGAAGGCCGCGTAGAAGAAGGCCTCCGCACAGATGCTCCAGCCCGGCAGGTTCCACGAGGCGGTGAGCTGCGGCACCCAGCCCTGGGTGAGGGTGAGGTGCGCGAGCCCCGTCACCGCGCGCGCGAGCAGCGAGGAGCCGCCGAAGCTGTGCGCCCCCAGCCCCGCCGGGTCCAGCGCGAGCGGCAGCATCATCAGGAGCCCCAGCGCGTACACGGGGTAGATGCGCGAGAAGCGGTTCACCCAGAAGCTGCGCCGGTCCAGGACCCCGCGCGCCGCCGGCTCCGCGTAGTGGTAGGCGAGGATGAAGCCGGAGAGCACGAAGAAGAAGGACACCGCCACGTAGCCCCGCCCGCACACGCGCTCGAGCCAGGCGGGGGCACCGGCGGCGAGCGGCGCGCCGTAGTGGAAGAGCAGCACCTGCAGGGCCGCGAGGAAGCGGACTCCCGTCAGCGCATCCAGGCGGTGGACGGGGCGGTGGGCGTTGGGCGTGATCATGCTGCCGCCGCAGGTAGGCACGTGCCACCCGGCTGGGAAGCGGGGCGCTCCTCGCGAACCGGAAAACAGGGGCAGGCAGGCGAGCCCCGCTCCATCCCGTGTTGAGCGCGGAACGAAGTGGCGGGCCCGAATGTTCGGGCGGCCATGCCGCACCCCCGACCCCTGCCGCTGCTGGCTACGTGCGCACTCGCGCTCACCTCGCCGCTCGTGCACGCACAGCAGCCCACCAGCCCGCAGCCTGGCTTCCACCAGGCGCTGCGCTGGTCCCAGGACAGCGCGCGCACCACCTACCGGATGCGGGTGCCGGTGCGGCGCGCGGGCGAGCGCGTGCGGGTGAGCTTCCGGGCCGGGACCGGCGCGCTGCGCCTCTACGCCGCCACGGTGGCGCTCTCGGGCCCCAGCGGCAGCCTCGCCTCCGAGCCGGTGGCGCTGACCTTCTCCGGCGCCTCCACCTTCAGCGCGGCCGCGGGGCAGCGCGTGACGAGCGACGCGGTGGCGCTCGCGGTGCCCTTCGGCGCGGAGCTCGCGGTGTCCTTCGAGGTGGAGGGCGCGCTCGCGGCGAGCGCGCTGCAGAACTTCCCCGGCAGCTACGCGCGCGCGGGCAGCTACACGTCGCTGCGCACCGCGCTGGGCGGCAGCGCCTTCACCAAGATGGTGGGCCTGGACACGGTGGAGGTGGAGGGCGCGACGACGCGCGCCTTCGTGGCCATCGGCGACAGCATCACCGAGGCCTACGTCACCGACCCGGGCGATGCGCGCGACGGCTGGCCCGCGGTGGCGGAGCTCGCGCTGAAGGTGCCGCTGGTGAACGCCGCGGTGTACGGCCAGGGCGTGAGCGAGGCGAGCGCGAAGCTGGACGCGGAGGTGCTCACCCTGCGCGGCGTGACGGACTGCGCGGTGCTGCTGGGCACCAACGACCTGGGCACCCTGACCGCGGCGCAGCTCGAGACGAAGCTCGCCGCGCTCTACGATCGCCTGCGCCCCTTCTGCCGCGTGTGGGGCGCCACGCTGCCGCCCAAGGAGCGCTCGGGCAACAGCGCCCCGCTCGCGGACGTCAACGCGCAGCGGCGCGCGGTGAACGAGTGGCTGCGCACCCTGGCACAGGTGCAGGGCGTGCTGGACTTCGACGCCGTGCTGCGCGACCCCGCGAGCCCCGACCGCTTCCTCGCGGGGCTGGGCCAGGACGGCATCCACCCGAGCGTCGCAGGCCAGCGCAAGATGGGCGAGGAGGCGGCGCGCGCGCTCGCAGAGGCCGAGCCCACGCCCGTGCCCGCTGCGCCCCTCGCGCTCTCCGCGCTCGCGCCCACCACCGGGCCCACCGGCGGCGGCACCGCCGTCACCCTCACCGGCAGCGGCTTCGCCTCCGGGGTGCAGGTGCGCTTCGGCGAGGCGCTCGCCGAGAGCGTGCAGGTGCAGGACGCGGAGCACCTGCGCGCCACCGCGCCCGCGCACGCGGCCGGCAGCGTGGAGGTGGTGGCCACCTCCGCGAGCGGCCAGGTGGCGCGCGCGCAGGCCCCCTTCGTCTATGCCGAGGGCCCGCGCCCCGTCACCCCCGAGGCGCCCGAGGCCCTGCAGGGGGACGAGGGCAGCGGCAGCAGCTGCGCCGTCGCGGGGGGCGTCGGTGGGCTCGCCCCGCTGCTCGCGCTCGGGGTGCTCGGCCTGCTGCGCCGCAGCCGGCGCTAGGCCGCGCGCGCCCGCTCGCGCCCGCGAGAGGCGAGCAGCGCGAGCGCCGCGAGGCAGAAGAGCGCGCCCGCGCCGCACACGCCCCACCAGCCCCAGCGCCCCCAGGCCGCCGTGCCCGCCCAGGAGCCCAGCGCGCCGCCGGCGAAGTAGGTGACCATGTAGAGGGTGTTGAGGCGGCTGCGCGCCTCGGGGCGCAGCGCGTACACGCGCGTCTGGTTCGCGATGTGGTTCGCCTGCGCGCCCAGGTCCAGCAGCACCACGCCCAGCGCGATGCCCCACAGCGAGCGCGAGAGCAGCGCGAAGGTGACGAAGGAGAGCAGCAGCGCGCCGAGCGCCGCCGCGTTGATCGCGCGCGTGCCCCCGCCGCGCGCGTCCGCGTAGCGCCCCACCAGCGGCGCCGCGACCGCGCCTGCCACGCCCACCACGCCGAAGAGCCCCGCCACCTGCGGGGTGTAGTGGCCCGGCAGTGCGTGCAGGTGCAGCGCGAGCGTGGACCAGAACACGCTGAAGGCGCCGAAGGAGAGCGAGCCCAGGAGCGCCGAGCGCCGCAGCACGGGCTCCTCGCGCGCGAGCTGCCCGAGCGAGCGCATGAGGGCGGGGTAGGGCAGGTGCTCGGCCGGGGGCTGCGCGGGAAGGGTGAAGCGCAGCAGCAGCGCGGTGGCGAGCATCAGCGCCGCGGCCATCCAGAACATCGCGCGCCAGCCCGCGTGCGTGCCCACGAAGCCCGAGGCGGTGCGGCTGAGCAGGATGCCGATGAGCAGCCCGCTCATCACCGTGCCCACCACGCGCCCGCGCGTCTCTGCCGGCGCGAGGCTCGCGGCGAAGGGGATCAGCAGCTGCGGCACCACGGTGGTGAGCCCCACCGCGAAGCCCGCGAGCACCATCAGCGGCATCGAGGGCGCGAGCGCGGTGCCCACCAGCGCGAGGCTCACCAGCAGCGTCATGGTGACGACGACGCGGCGGCGCTCGAGGCTGTCGCCGAGCGGCACGATGAAGAGCATGCCCACCGCGTAGCCCACCTGGGTGAGCGTGGGCAGCAGGCCGAGGCTGGCGTCGGAGGCGCCGAGGCTGCGGCCGATCTCCCCGAGCAGCGGCTGGTTGTAATAGAGGTTCGCGACGGTGGCGCCGCTCGCGGCGGCCATGAGCCAGACGAGGCCGGGGCGCAGGGGCGCGGCGGCAGGGGAGGGCGCGGACATGAGGCGCGCGGGGATACTAGGCTCCGCGCCCATGTCCAAGCGCCTTGCCCTCCCGGCCGTCCTGCTGTTGCCGCTGCTCGCGGCCCTCGGCTGCTCGCACGAGTCCGACCAGCGCCGCGCCCAGCGCGAGCAGTCCCTGTGCCCCGAGGCCCGCAGCCTGCGCTGCGTCGCGGGCAAGCGGTGCAGCTACGACCGCGAGCGCAAGTGCGAGGTGTGCCAGTGCGAGCAGGCCCTGGATGCGCCCCTGCAGCCGCCCAACCCGCGCTAGCGCGCGTCACTCGCGGTAGGGGCGTGCGAGCAGCCGGGGCCCGGTGTGCCTCCGCGCTGCACGGCCTGGCCCGGGGCGGGGCGCTGAAGTGGGCGCCCAGGTGGGGCAGACTCGGGGCCCTCCGCAGGGCTGAACGCGCGTTCGGTCCGCAGCACCCGTCCCATGAACCCCCGCATCGAACAGCTGCGCGCCGAGGTCCGCGCGAGCGCCAAGAACCGCCCCGGCACCTACCGGATGCTGGGTCCCTCCGGCGAGGTGCTCTACGTGGGCAAGAGCGTGCACGTGCGCACGCGGCTGCTCTCGTACTTCCGCGCGGAGCGCGGGGAGAAGGCCGCGGAGATCATCGGCCACGCGCACGAGCTGAAGTGGGAGTACGCGCCGAGCGAGTTCGCGGCGCTGCTGCAGGAGTTCCGCCACATCAAGCGCTGGCGCCCCGTGTACAACGTGGAGCACAAGGGCGACCGCTCCTACTGCTTCATCAAGCTCACGCGCGAGGCCGTCCCGCGGCTCGTCGTCGTGCGCCAGGTGCTCTCGGACGGGGCGCACTACTTCGGGCCCTTCCGCGGGCGCAGTGGGGCGGAGGACGCGGTGCGCGCGCTCTCGGACCTGCTCGAGCTGCGCGACTGCGGCGCGGAGGTGAAGATGCGGCTCGCGGACCAGCTGCCGCTCTTCGCCGGGCGCGAGGACCCGCGCTGCATCCGCGGGCAGGTGCACCGCTGCCTCGCGCCGTGCGCAGGCGGCTGCACGCGCGCGGAGTACGGGACGCGGGTGGACCTGGCGCGGCGCTTCTTCCTCGGCGAGGTGCAGGGGCCGCTCGAGCAGCTGCGCGAGCGCATCCGCGCCGCCGCGAGCCGGCTGCAGTTCGAGTACGCGGCGGAGCTGCGCGACCGCGCCGAGCACCTCGAGTGGGTGCAGGCGGAGGCGGAGGAGGTGAGCCGCACCATCGAGTCGCTCTCCTTCCTCTACACGGTGCCGGGCTGCTCGGGCACGGGCGAGGACGACTTCGTCTACGTCATCCGCCGCGGCAGCGTGCGCGCGGAGCTGCCCGCCCCGCGCAGCCCCCGCGACCGCCGCGCGCTCGCGGACCAGGCGCGCCTGCTCTTCGCCCAGCCGGAGACGCACGCGCTGGGCCTGCGCGCGCACGAGGTGCAGGAGGTGCTGCTCATCGCCCGCTGGTTCCGGCTGCACCCCGAGGAGCTCGCGCGCACCGAGGCGGTGGAGAGCCCCGCGCCCACGGGCGCCGCCCAGCCCGTCGCCAGCTAGTCCTCCGCCTCCGCTGCCCACACCCGCCGACACCCCAGGCCTCCGCCCCCCCTCCCTCCCCAGCGGGCGCCGGGCAGGGTAAACCTGCGCCCCGCCATGTCCGACGCCTCCCCGAACATCCCCACCGTCGACCTGACGGACCTCGCCTCCACTGATCCCGCGCGCCTGCAGCGGGGCGCCGCCGCGCTGCGCGAGGCCTTCGGCCGCTACGGCCTCGTGTACGTGAAGAACCACGGCGTGGACGCGGCCGCGCTCGAGCGCCTCTACGACGCGTTCGGCCAGTTCATCGCGCAGCCGGACGCGGCCAAGCGCCCCTACGGCCGCAGCGACATCTGGTACCAGCGCGGCTGGACGCCGCCCAACACCGAGGTCGCGGTGGCGGGCAACGGGCAGCCGGACTTCAAGGAGTGCTACTTCGCGGCGCCGCACCCGGTGGACCCGGAGGCCGCGCTGGAGTTCCCGCAGCTCTACCCCGAGAACGTGTGGCCCGAGCGCGCGCCCGCCTTCTTCGGGGAGGGGCTGGTGGGCCTAGGGCTCTCCCTGCACGCGGCGGGGCTCGCGCTCCTGCGCGGCGCGGCGCTCGCGCTCGCGCTGCCGGAGGGCACCTTCGCCGAGCTGTGCGAGAAGGGCCCGCACGTCACGCGCACGCTGCACTACCTGCCGCTCAAGGCCGAGCAGGTGAACACCGGCATCGTGTGGGGCGAGGAGCACACCGACTTCAACCTCCTCACGCTGCTGCCCGGCGGTCGCTTCCTCAATCCCGAGGGCCGCGCCGCGGGCCGCCCGGACGACCAGAGCGGGCTGTACCTGCGCACGCGCGCCACGCCCGAGCACCCCGCGGGGCAGCTGGTGCGCGGCACGCCGCCTGCGGGCTGCATCGTGGCGCAGGTGGGCCAGCAGCTGGAGATCCTCACCGGCGGCACCTTCCTCGCCACCCCGCACGTCATCACCGCGCCGGGGGTGCCCGGTTGGAGCCGCCAGTCCGCCGCGCACTTCATGCACGTGCACACCCGCACGGTGCTCTTCCCGCTCGCGCACCTGCGCACGCCCGAGGCCGCGCAGGCCTACGCGCCGCCGGTGCTCGCGGGCACCTACGACATCAAGACGCTGGTGGACATCGGGCTCGCGCCCGCGAGCGCGCTGGACCAGCTGGGCTACCGCCACTACGACCGGCTCGACACGCAGCGCGCCCAGCGCTAGCGCTCGCGCGAGCCCAGAGAACGACTGCGCGGGAGCCCGCCATGTGCCGCAGCATCAAGCCGCTCTTCAACTTCGCCCCGCCCGCGACGGACGAGGACGTGCGCGCCGCGGCGCTGCAGTTCGTGCGCAAGATTGCCGGCACCCGCGCGCCCTCGCAGAAGAACGCGGCCGCCTTCGAGGCGGCGGTGGAGGAGGTCTTCCAGAGCTCGAAGCGGCTGCTGGACGGGATGGTGGCGAGCACCCCGCCGAAGGACCGCGCGCGCTTCGAGGCGCTCAAGCGGATGCGCTTCGAGAAGCGCCCGCGCCGCGGGGCCTGAGGCGCCGCGGCGGGCCGGGTCGCCTGCCCGCCCGCTGCAGGGGCTCCCGCGCGCAGGGCCCGGGCAGGCGGGGGCCTCCCGTGCGCACCCTGAGGAGCACGGCCGCATCGTAGGCTCCGCCGCCGCGCAGCCCGGCCGCCCGCACGGCTGCCGGGCCGCCCGCGCTTCCCTCCACTCCCCGAGGCCCCCTTGAGCCAGAACCACCTCTTCCGCCCCCTCACGCTGCGCAGCGTCACCGCCCGCAACCGCGCCTGGGTGTCCCCCATGTGCCAGTACAGCGCGAAGGAGGGCGTGCCGCAGGACTGGCACCTCGTGCACCTGGGCTCGCGCGCGGTGGGCGGCGCGGGGCTGATCCTCGCCGAGGCCACCGCCGTCTCCCCCGAGGGGCGCATCAGCCCCGCGGACACCGGCCTGTGGAACGACGCCCAGCAGGCGGCCTGGAGCCGCATCGCCGCCTTCATGCGCGAGCAGGGGGCGGTGCCCGGCGTGCAGCTCGCGCACGCCGGCCGCAAGGCGAGCACCCAGGCGCCGTGGGAGGGGCACGGCTACGTCCCCCCCGAGCAGGGGGGCTGGGCGGACACCGTGGCCCCCTCGGCCATCGCCTTCGGCGGCCTGCCCGCGCCGCGCGCCCTGGACGCGGCGGGCCTGCGCCGGGTGCGCGAGGACTTCGTCGCGGCGACCCGCCGGGCGCTCGCCGCCGGCTTCGAGGTGGTGGAGCTGCACGCGGCGCACGGCTACCTGCTGCACACCTTCCTCTCGCCCCTGTCCAACACCCGCCAGGACAGCTACGGCGGGGGCTTCGACAACCGGGTGCGCTTCCCGCTCGAGGTGATTGCCGCGGTGCGTGAGGCCTGGCCCGAGCGCCTGCCGCTGCTCGTGCGCATCTCGGCGACCGACTGGGCGGAAGGGGGCTGGACGCTGGAGGAGTCGGTGGAGCTGGCGCGGCGGATGAAGGCCCTGGGGGTGGACCTGGTGGACTGCTCCACGGGCGGCCTGGTGCCCGACGCGCGCATCCCCGTGGGTCCGGGATACCAGGTGTCCTTCTCGCGCGCGGTGCGTCAGGGCGCGGACATCCCCACCGCGGCGGTGGGCATGCTGACCGAGCCGGCGCAGGTGGAGCAGGTGCTCGCCATGGGGGATGCGGACGCGGTGTTCCTCGCCCGCGCGCTGCTGCGAGACGCCTACTGGCCCCAGCACGCGGCGCGCGCCCTGCGCGAGCGCGGCGCCCCGCCCCGCCCTCCAGTTCAGTACGAAAGGGCCTGGCCGCGGGACTAGGAGGCGCGGCGCGGACGGATGGCGATATTCTGAGGGAGGTCGGGCGTTGAACCCCTGGGGGGCCCTCCCACCGGGGGCTGCCCCTGAACCCACAGCGTCGCTGCACGCGCCTTGCGCAGCAGGGGGTTGGGCCCATGACTCGTACGCCACCGCGGCACCTGCGCACCTGGCTGGGCGCTGGCTCGCTCGCCGGCGCGCTGCTGCTGCTCCCCGCGGGCTGCGCCACCACGCCCGAGCCCCTGTACGCGGGCGCCGAGTCGCAGCCGCACACCGAGCACGTCTTCCTCTATCCGCTGCCCGAGGCGCTCTACGCGGTGCGCGCGGTGCTGGCGAACCACGACTTCGACTCGGAGCCCTTCAAGGACGGCACCCAGCTGCTCACGCGCTGGCGCCTCGAGGGGCGCGGCATGGGCGGCTACACCAACACCATGTACCTGCGCCGCTACTACGTGCAGGGCATCGCGCTCGGGCCCTACCACAGCGTGGTGCGCATCTTCCGCATCGACCGCCAGGAGCACTTCACGCCGGGGCAGCTGCCCAGCGACCTGCTCTACACGGCGCAGCTCGCCAACAGCGAGCACAACGACCACGACTCCGAGGAGGGGAAGATCCCCGAGGCGGCCAGCGGTGGCTGGCGCCGCTACGTGGCCACCGGCCTGGAGACGAACCAGCGCCACCTGCAGGACAAGGAGCCCTACGACGACGGCGTGGTGAAGCGCGAGCGGCGCGGCGTGGCGAACGTGGGCGGCGGCAGCGGCACCAACTACGTGGGCGGCCCCACCCGCGAGCTGATGGCGGACGAGCGCTTCGCGGGCCAGTACGACATGAGCTCGCAGGACGAGCTGCGCGGGGCGAACGAGCGCGGCGTGCGCGACCGCGACGTGGAGAAGGAAGTGGTGGAGCGGCTCGAGCAGTTCGCCTCGCTCGAGTTCACCGGCGGCGCCTACGACGTGCCCCAGTCCCACGCGCACCCGGGCGCCGTGCCCATGACGCGCGACTGGGAGCTCGAGGACGGCGGCACGCCCTTCAGCGCGGGCGAGGGGCCCTGCGGCCAGCCCATCGGAGGGCTGGGCCCGCTCTCGACCCCCGGCGCCACGGTGCTGGTGGGCGAGCAGCTGGGCACGCGCGAGACGCCCGCGGCGGTGGGCAACATGGCCTGCGAGCTCGCGCAGGTGGGGCGGCACGTGCTGCTCGGGCTCTCGCTGCCGCACGAGGAGCAGCGCGCGCTGGACACCTACGTGCAGAGCGCCGGCACGAACGAGGACGTGGAGCAGCTGCTCACCGGCAGCTTCTGGCGCCAGGTGCCGCGCGACGGGCGCAGCAGCCGCGCGCTGGTGGTGCTGCTCGAGCGCGTGCGCCGCTGGCGCGCCGCCGGGCTGGACATCCGGCCCATCGCCTACGACGCCTCGGACACGAAGGGCAACGCGCGCGAGGAGGCGATGGCCTCGGTGCTGCTCGCGCACCGGCGCGCGAGCCCGCAGGCCACGCTGCTGGTGCTGGGCGGCAACTACCACGTGCGCTCCACCTACGGCGCGCCGTGGAGCCGCACCTTCCAGCCGCTCGGCTACCGCCTCGCGCAGAAGGGCGTGGCGCACTACAGCCTGGACACCGCGTTCGCGCGCGGCTCGCGCTGGGCCTGCGGCGTGAACCGCCGCAACGAGCCGGAGTGCCGCGTGTACGCCACCAGCCCCAGCGAAGAGAGCTACTCGCCGCCGGGCCGCGCCCCCTCGGTGGAGCTCTTCAAGAAGCTCTCCCACGCGGGCTTCCACGGCGTGCTGCACGTGGGGAAGATCACGCCGTCCATTCCCGCGCTGCTGCCGCGCGCGAGCCTCCTGAGTCAAGCGGAGCTGCCCAAGGGGCCCACGCAGTAGCCGCGCCGCCCCCGCGTCCCTAGCTTCCGGAGATGGAGCGAGAGGTGCAGGACGCGGACGGGGTGACGTGGAAGTGCGTGCAGGCCTTCGCGGGGCTCTCCGACAAGAAGGCCGCGAAGGAGGCCGCGCGCACGGAAGAGGGCCGGCTGCAGGTGGTGTGCACGCCCAGCGGCGGCGCGCGCTCGGTGCGCGTGGAGCTGAAGGAGGGCTGGGAGAAGCTCCCCGACGAGCGGCTCCTGCAGGCCATCCGCGCGGCGCAGGCCGAGCAAGGCGACCCCGAGGCCGCGTCCGCTTAGGGCGTGTCCGAAAGCCGAAGGGCTGGAATGCACAGCCCGGTTGGGGTGTCGTGCGCGGCAAGGAGAAGCCGATGCCCCAGCGGAGATGGAGTGCGCTCGTTGCCGTCAGTGCTGCGCTGGTCGTGGCTTCCAGCGTCCACGCAGCGCCGCACAACTACGTGCCTCCGGAGGGCTTCGTCCCCGATGCCCAGACGGCCATGCGGATTGCAGAGGCGGTGTGGCTGCCCATCTACGGCGCTGAGAACATCGAGCGGCAGAGGCCCCTGACTGCGATGCTCAAGGGCGGGGTGTGGACCGTCGTGGGCAGCCTTCCCAAGGGGGTGAGTCGCGGAGGAGTTGCGCTCGCGGAGATTGCGAAGTCCGATGCGCGCATACTCCGCGTGAGTCACGGCAAGTAGCGACGGCGCGCGGCAGCGTCCAGGAACCTCCCACCGTGCTCAGTGTTCTGGCTGCCCTCGTTCTGGCCTCGAATCCTCAGTCACAGGCGCCTGCGCCCATGACGCTCGACGAGTCGCTCACCTGCGTCGCGCACCTGGATGCGTGCGGCACGCAGGCCACCCTGTGGGAGTTGGCCGAGGGGCTCGCGCAGCGCTACCCGGCGGAAGTGCTCTGGCGGCGACTGCGGGGCATGACAGACCCGTACCCGCGCCGGCTCCTCGTCTTCGCGCTGTACGAGCAGCCCTCCTCGGCCACGGTCGCAACGCGGATGCGCGGGCTGGACAACGACACCGACGAGGAGGTCGCGTACTACGCGCTCAACTACCGGGTGAAGCGCTGCGAGCCGGACGCCCTCGCCAAGATGACGTCCCCGCGCTCACGCTACGACGCGCCGTGCGAGCAGTGGGCGACGACCTTCGCCCAGGTGGGGGCGTGCCGCTACGAGCCCGGAGCGCCCTTCCTCGTCGGAGGTCTGCGCCACGCGTGCCTCAACGTCGTGCGCGCGTCCGAAGGCGCTCTCTTGTCCATCTACCCCGATGCACCGAAGGCGCAGCTCGCGACGCCGGAGCAAGTGGCGGCGTACTTTCTGGCGCGCATGAAGCGTCGGCACTGAGCTGCGAAGCGGCCCTGCTCGCCTGTGCCCCGCCCGTCGCCCGCGCTCGGAGAGGAAGCCGGACGGGACGGGCTCGTTCCGTGAGCGCCGAGCGCGCTCGGGCGTCGGCCTGCGCGGCGCTCCGGGGTGCCTCGGGATCGGACTCACGTGCGGCCGGAGCGACAAGGCATCTCGTTGCTCACGCGCTTCAGTCGCCGAAGAGCACGCGCGTGCGGGTTCGGCGGGGGCAGGTCCGTGCGCACCTGTTCTGAGATGTCGGGGGTTTTGCTGAACAATTTTCAGAGCTCGCGAGGCCCGCCGACCCGAGCAACCCGCGAAGGAAGCTTCATTCCGGGCCCCCGTCGGGCCCCTGAAGGCGCAGACGGAGGCGCGTTCTACGCGCACGTCGCGCCCCTCCACCCGCTGTGGCTTCCCGCGCTTTCCGGGCGTCCGGGCGAAGGTGAGCACCCGGATGAACGCTCGTTCCGGTGCGGCCCTCGCTCGGAGAAGAATGGCCTCGAGGTCGGTAAGAGCTACCGGAAAACCCCCGACATCTCAGAACAGGTGAGCACGACTCCGCGCCCGGAGGGGTGCCGCTCCCGGGCGCAGGATGGTGCGGTGCTGTCTACAGACCTCGGGACTTTCGAAAACTCCCGAGGTTCGTACACAGCAGCGCGCAGCACCCGGCCCGACACCCCGCGCATCCCCGGAGCGTCTCGCAGGGCAGCGCCCCCTCGGGCTGAGCGCAGGTCTCCCGCGACCGTCCTGCCTGGCCGCCCCAGAGAGCCGACGCGGACCTTCGCGCTCATCACGCTCCGCGTGAGGCACCCCAGCTCACCGCGAGCGCGAGCAGCGCAGGGAAGGCCTGCAGCCAGAGGATGCGGCGGCTCACCGTGACCGCGCCGAAGGCGCCCGCGACCACCACGCAGCCGAGGAAGAAGGTCTTCAGCTGCAGCGCCTGACCGGGGTCGCTCGCGAGCAGCGCCCAGAGGAGCCCCGCGGCGAGGAAGCCGTTGTAGAGCCCCTGGTTCTGCATCATCGGCGCGGCCGCCCGGGCGAAGTCCTCCTTCAGCCGGAAGGTCTTCAGCCCGATGGGCTTCGTGAACAGGAACATCTCGAGCACGAGGAACCCCGCGTGCTCGAGTGCCACCAGGGCGGTCAGGACCTGCGCGAGGGCGTGCATGACGCCCCCGAACCTAGCGCGTCCCCGCGTCGCCGGGCGATGCGGGGCTGCCCGCGTCACTTGCACCGCCGCCGCCCTGCTGGGCCTTGTGCCAGAGCGAGAGCAGCTCCTGCTCGCGCTCGGGGCTGAGGCCGGCCTTGAGCTTGCGGCGCTCGGGCGGCTGCGCGTTGAACCACGTGAAGGTGTCCCTCACCGTGGTCGCGGGCGGGCGGAAGCGCAGGCCGGCCTTCACTGCCTTCGCGTTGCTGTACAGGTGCATGCCCTTGTACTTGCCCAGGTACGGCGCCCAGATGGGGATGTCGCCGTCGCCGTTCTCGCCGTGCTTGTCGAGGAACTCTCCGGGCACCCACGTGAGCTTCGTGCCCTTCTGGCCGGTCGCCTTCTGGCAGGCGTCGAAGAGCGCGCCCATGTTCCACGGCTTCTGGGGACCCACGGCATTGTAGATGCCCATGGCGCCCGTCTCCACCACGTGCACCAGCCACTCGGCGAGGTCGCGCACGTCGATGATCTGCAGCGGGTCCGTGGGGGCGCCCGGCGCGAGCATCTCGCCGCCCTTCGCGTAGCGCACCGGCCAGTAGGTGAAGCGGTCCGAGCGGTCCTCGGGGCCGACGATGTAGCCGGGGCGCACGTTGGCCACGCGGCCGGGCATGGCCTTCTCCGCGGCCTCCTCGCACGCGCGCTTCAGCCCGCCGTAGTTCTCGAAGTTCTTGCCCATGTCCTCCACGTTCGGGTCGGCGAGCTTCGCGGTGGGCGCGCTCTCGTCCTGGCCGGGCGTGGCGTTCTCCGCGTAGGCGGACACGCTGGAGATGTAGACGTACTGCTTCACGTGGGGCGCGAGCAGCCCCGCGGAGGCGGACACCATGCGCGGGTAGTAGCCCGAGGTGTCGATGACCGCGTCCCAGCTCTTGCCCTCCAGCGCCTTGAGCCCCTCGTCCTTCTTGGGGTCGCGGTCGCCGCGCAGCTTCTCCACGCCGGGGAACAGCGCGGGGCGCGTCTTGCCGCGGTTGAAGAGCGTCAGCGTGTGGCCGCGCGCCTGCGCCGCCGTGACGATCGCGGGCCCGAGGAAGCCCGTGCCTCCGAGGATGAGGATGCGCTGGGGCTTGCTCTTGCCCTTCGCGAGCACGCTGCCGGG
Source organism: Aggregicoccus sp. 17bor-14 (assembly GCF_009659535.1). NCBI lineage: Bacteria > Pseudomonadati > Myxococcota > Myxococcia > Myxococcales > Myxococcaceae > Aggregicoccus > Aggregicoccus sp. 17bor-14. The sequence continues at coordinate 350,647 of NZ_VJZZ01000005.1, read as the reverse complement.
CAGCAGGCTGGCCGCGGCCGCGAGGGAGGAGAGCTGCAGGAAGGTCCTTCGGGAGGAACTCATGGACGGCTCCGACGGGTAGGGAAGGGGCGACGCAACAGGACAGCGGCCAAAGACCTTTATTCCTCGTCTTGCTCGCCCAGCGCGCCGTAGCGCACCAGGGTGTAGCGGGCTCCTTGCGCCTCGCGGATGCGGGCGGCGAGCGGCTCGTGCACCTCCGGGGTCCACTGGGTCCAGCGCTCGAAGAAGCGCGCCGCGGCCTCCTTGTCCCCGCCCAGCTGCAGCGCGAGCACCTCCTTCAGCAGGCTCTGCACCGCCTCCGGGTAGCGCTCGTAGTGCAGCACGAGGCGCTGCGTGCGCGGCTCCACCTCGATGAGCCCGCGCTCGCGGAACCAGTTGAACTGCACCAGCTGCATCTGCCCGTAGGGCTGGTCCTTGCGCGGCCGGTTGTTCTGCAGCGTGCGCAGGATGCCGCTCGCCTGCACCGAGCGCAGGGTGGCCGGGTCCAGGCCGCCCTCGCGCGGCGGCGCGCCCTTGGGGGGCGGGGGACCCATTCGCAGGAGCGCGAAGAGCGAGACCAGGTCGCTCTTCATCTCCTCGAGCGCGTCCGCGTCGTCCTGCAGCCCCTCGTCCAGGGTGCGCCCCTGCGCGTCGCGCTCGGCGCCCAGGTAGTGGCCCACCTCGTGCCACAGCGTGCGCTGGAAGGGGCCCTCGGGGGTGAGGTCGTTGCCGTGGGCCTCGGCCACGGCGGTGCGCCACACGCGCTGCTCCTGCGCGAAGAGGCGCGGGTTCTTCATGATGTTCTCGCGCAGCAGGATGGTGCGGCCGTAGCGGCGCGAGTACAGCGGCTCGTTGGGCAGGTTCGTCGCGGTGTTGGTGCCGCGCGCCTGGCCGAAGTCCGCGATGACCTCGTACACGCCCACCGGGATGTCCTCGCGCACGCGCTTGTGCGCGGGGTAGGGCAGGGCGTCCTCCACCGCCTGCAGCCCGCCGAGCGCGCGGCGCAGGTTGGTGGTGGCCTCCTCGTCGGTGAGCAGCAGGCTCACCCCGTGGAAGGTCTTCACGCCGTAGAGCGCGTCGTCGTAGGTCTCGTACGCGCCCAGCTGTGCGTTGAGCCGCTTGAAGCGCCCCGTCACCCACGCCGCGTCGCCGCTCTCGTAGTCGTTGGAGAGCAGGTCGCGCGCGCGGTTGCGCAGGTAGCCGGCGAACTCGCTGTCGCTGGGCTGCACCGTGTCCGCCGCGTGCACGAGCAGGCCGTAGGCGCGCACCATCGCGTCCGCGTAGGCGACCGGGTAGGGCACGGCGTAGAAGGCGCGCGCGTCCGGGTTCGCCGCGAGCGCCTTGAGGCGGGGGGGCAGCTGCGGGTGCAGGAGCGCGAGCGCCGGGTGGCGCTGCAGCGTGGCCTGGTCGCGCGCCACGTTCGCGGCGGTCGCGCGCCGCACCACCGTGCGCTCGTGCATCAGCTCGCTGCTGCGCTCCGGGTGCTCGGCGAGGAAGGCATCCAGCTCCTCGCGCGTCGCGTCCGCGGGGTACACGTTGCGCGCGGGCGTCTGCGGGGCCACCGGCAGGAAGGGCTCGCGGCTGTTGTCCAGCGTGGTGGCGATGGGGCCCTGGAAGAGGCGGTAGAGCTGCAGCAGGCGCTGGGTGCGCGGCGGGCTGCCCAGCCGCGCGTCCAGCTTCTGGAGCCGGTCCTGCGCCGCGAGCGCCTGCGGGTGGCGCGAGTCCTCGTAGAGCCGCTGCAGGATGCGCCCCACCTCGAGCAGGTCGCGCAGCGCACCCTGCTCGGCGGGGGTGAGGCGGGAGAGGTCCGGCGCGAGCCGCAGCGTCTCGGTCTTGGCGAGCAGCTCGTCCACGCGCGCCGCGGGCCAGTAGCCGGCGGGCAGGGGCGGGTCGGCGGCGGGGACAGGAGCCCGGGCGGACGGCGCAGGGGGCGCAGGAGCCTGCGACGGAGCCTGGGGGACGGCCGCGAGCGCGAGCGCGAGCGCGGGGGCGTAGAGGGGGTGCATGGAGCCAGCTTACAGGCGGCCTTCGCCCCGTCCCGATTCTGGCCGCGCGCTTGGTGGGTTTTCTACGCCCTAGCCGAAGTGCAGGGCGAGCCCCGCCTGCGAGGTCACCTGCGGCAGGGGCGCGCCCGCTCCTGCGCGCCGGCCGTAGCCCGTCACGCGGGCGAAGAAGCTGAAGGGCAGGGGGCTGATGCGGTCCAGGTCCCAGCCCAGCCCCAGCGCGCCGCACGCCGCGAGCTGCCGGCTGCGCACCGCCGCGAGGCCCTCCTGCGCCACCGTGCGCGCGCTCTCGCTCCCACCCTCGAAGGCGTGCAGGTAGCTCGCGCCCGCGCGCACGTCGAAGAAGAGCCCGAGCGCGAGCGTGAAGCGGTAGCCCAGCAGCGCATCGCCCAGCAGGTTCAAGGGCTCGAGGCCCGCGCGGTAGCCGCCCACGCTCACCGCCGCGAGCAGCTCGTGGCCGAGCCCGCCCACCAGCGGCACGTCCCAGGTGAGCTGCAGCCCGGGACTCGTGCGCGCGGAGCCGAGGTCGCGCTGCACCTCCGCCTCCTGCAGGTATGCGACGCCCAGCCGCGTGCCGCCCGCCTGCGCGGGGAGCGCGAGCAGCACGAGCGCGAAGAGAGAGGCGGCGGGCAGGCGGGCGAGGGACATGGGTGGCTCCGGTTTGGGAAGAGACGGCCTCCCCCGCTCCCGGTCCACTTTTCGTGCCGCGTCGGCCGCGCTTCCCCCGGTGGGAACGCGCCTTCCCACGCTGGATACCTTGACGTCTAGGTATGGGGCGCCCATCATTGCCTAGTCATCTAGGGAAGGAGCCCGAATGCCCACGCAGGGGAAGGATCGGTTGCACGGCACGCTGGACGCGCTGGTGCTCAAGACGCTCGCGGCCGGTCCGCGCCACGGTTACGCCATCAGCCGCTGGCTGCGCGAGCGCAGCGGCGAGGCGATCGTCGTGGAGGAGGGCTCGCTGTACCCGGCGCTGTACCGGCTCGCGCGCGCGGGGTGGATCGAGCCGGAGTGGGGCACCTCGGACGAGGGCCGCAAGGCGCGCTTCTACCGGCTCACGCCCGCGGGGCGCCGGCAGCTGCAGGTGGAGGTGGAGGGCTTCCGCGCCTTCGTCACCGCCGTGTCCCCCATCCTCTTCAGCACGTAGCACCTGCGCAGGACCCGAGGTGTCGCCCATGGCCGGCAAGCGCATCCACGAGCAGCTCAAGGGACTCATCTTCCGCGCCCCCGTCGCCGAGGAGGTGGACGCGGAGCTCAAGTTCCACCTGGAGATGGTGACGAAGGAGCTCGTCGAGGGCGGCATGAGCCCCGAGGCCGCGCGTGCGGAGGCCCTGCGGCGCTTCGGGGACGTGGGCGCGGTGCGCAAGGAGTGCGGGCAGCTGGGGCGCGCCGAGCAGCGCGAGCGGCAGCGCGCGCAGTGGCTCAGCGAGCTGGTGCAGGACGTGGGCTACGCGCTGCGCCAGCTGCGGCGCGTGCCGGGCTTCACGCTCACCGCGGTGCTCACGCTGGCGCTGGGCATCGGCGCGACCACGGCCATCTTCAGCGCGGTGCGCAGCGTGGTGCTGCGCCCCTTCGCCTGGGCACACCCCGAGCGGGTGATGCTGGTGCAGGAGAGCTACCGCGGCCAGCCGGCGAGCATGTCGGTGGGCAACTACGTGGACCTCAAGGCGGGAAGCCACTCGTTCCAGGCCTTCGCGGCGGAGGAGTTCACCGGGGCGAGCCTGCAGGAGGGCGAGAACCCGGAGCGCCTGTCCGCGGGCCGCGTCACGCACGACTTCTTCTCGGTGTTCGGGGTGAGGCCGCAGCTCGGCCGCACCTTCCTGCCCGAGGAGGACGCGCCGGGGGCGAGCCCCGTCGTCGTGCTCAGCCACGGCCTGTGGACGCGGCGCTTCGGCGCGGACCCCTCGCTGGTGGGCAAGAGCGTGCGCATCGACGGGCAGTCGCACACCGTGGTGGGGGTGATGCCGCGCGGCTTCGACCCCACGGCGAGCGGCGAGCACGTGTGGCTGCCGGCGGCCTTCACGCCCGCGCGCCGCGCCGAGCACGACGAGCACCTGCTGCTGGTGGTGGGTCTGCTGCAGCCGGGCGTCAGCGGGCAGCGCGCACAAGGCGAGCTGCAGTCGCTGCAGGAGGAGATCTCGCGGCGCTTCCCGCAGGGCAACGCCGAGCGCGGCTCCGCCGTGCAGCCGCTCTCCGAGGCCATCGTGGGGGACTGGAGCCAGCAGCTGCTCGTGACGCTGGGCGCGGTGGCGCTCGTGCTGCTCATCGCGTGCGCGAACGTGGCGAACCTCCTGCTCGCGCGCGGCGCCTCGCGGGCCCGCGAGCTCGCGGTGCGCGCGGCGCTGGGGGCGGGGCGCGGGCGCATCGTGCGCCAGCTGCTCACCGAGAGCCTGGTGCTCGCGCTGCTCGGGGCCACGGTGGGGCTCGCGCTCGCGTGGGTGGGCATCCACGTGCTGCTCGCGAGCGCGCCCGAGGGCATCCCGCGCCTGGACGAGACGCGCATCGACGGCAGCGTGCTGCTCTTCGCGCTCGGCGCCGCCCTCCTCAGCAGCCTCGCCTGCGGCCTTGCGCCGGCGGTGCGCGCCGCGCGCTCGGACCTGGAGAGCGTGCTGCGCCAGGGGGCCCGCGGCCTGAGTCACGGGCGCGACGCGCTGCGCGCCTGGCTCATCGCGGGCGAGGTCGCGCTCGCCTTCACCCTGCTGGTGGGCGCGGGGCTGCTCGTGCGTACCGCGCTGCACCTGAGCCAGGTGGACACCGGCTTCAAGCCGGAGGGGCTGGTCATCGCGCAGGTGAGCCTGCCCAAGGCGAGCTACGAGACCCCGGAGCAGATCACCCGCGCGCTCGAGCGCATCCTCGAGCAGCTGCAGGGGGCGCCCGGGGTGACGAGCGCGGCCCTCTCCTCGAGCGTGCCGCTGGGTCCCGGCGGCGGCAGCAACGGGATGCTGCCCGAGGGGCGCCCGGAGACGCAGGACCAGCTGATCAACGGCCGCCGGCGCGTGGTCTCCGCGGGCTTCTTCGAGACCCTGGGCATCCCGCTGAAGGAGGGGCGGCGCTTCACGGCGGCCGACGTGGGCGGCGCGCCGCAGGTCATCATCCTCAGCGAGGCGCTCGCGCGCCAGGCGTGGCCCGGGCAGCGCGCGCTGGGCAAGCACATCGGCTGCTGCGAGATGGAGCCGGCCTTGCGCAACAAGGAGGTGGTGGGGATCGCCGGGGACGTGCGCAGCCAGGGCCCGATGAGCGACCCCGCGCCCGAGTTCTACCTGCCGCTGCGCCAGGCGCCGGGCAAGAGCTGGGACTGGATCGACCGCACGGTGACGCTGGTGGTGCGCCGCAGCGGCAGCACCGCGGACGCCATCACGGCGATGCGCGCCGCCGTGCGCGAGGTGGACTCCACGCTGCCGCTCGCCGGCATCACGACGCTCGAGGAGGCGCTGCGCGCCAGCACGGCGACCGCGCGCTTCCGCACGCTGCTGCTCGCGGTGCTGGGCATCGTGGGGCTGCTGCTCGCGGCGGTGGGCATCTACGGCGTCGTGGCCTACTTCGTGGGCCTGCGCACGCGGGAGATCGGCGTGCGCATGGCCCTGGGCGCGAAGCCCGCGGACGTGCTGCGCATGCTCGCGTGGCAGGGCATGCGGCCGGTGCTCGCGGGGCTGGGGGTGGGCGGGCTCGCGGCGGTGTGGGCCACGCGCCTCCTGCAAGCCTCCTTGCGCGGGGTGAGCCCGGCGGACCCGGTCGCGCTCGCGGCGGCCATGGCGCTGCTCGCCCTCGTGGCGCTGCTCGCCACGCTCGCTCCGGCGCGGCGCGCGCTGCAGGTGGACCCCTCGCGGGTGCTCGGCGAGGGGTAGGGCGGCGGCTGGCACTGCAGCGCTAGCCTGTTGGGGCAATGGCCCCGGGCGCCGGCCGGGCGCACCTCTGGGTCACTCTGGAGGCGCGCGGCCATGACCCGACCCTGGTGTCGCATCGAGTCCTTCGACGACCTCGCGCGCCACCAGGCGGCCATCCTGGAGCGCATCGAGCAGCTGCCCTCCGGCGGCAACCTCTTCCTCCTCCACCCCTTCCTGCTCCTCGAGGACCTGGGCGTGGAGCTGGGGGAGGACTTCAAGCGGGGGCTGGTGGCGAAGCAGCCCGCGCTGGCCACGCTGTCCGAGCAGCCCTACCGCGCGCTGCGGGCAGGCGGGCGCACGCCGCAGGCGGTGCAGGTGCGGCTGCGCGGCCTCTTCCACCCGGAGGGCCATCCGCCCGCCCGGAAGCGGGCCCCGAAGGCGCGGGCTCCGGGGACGCCCCGATGAGCCTGCTCGCCGGCTTCGACGTGGGCATCGAGATCTCCCGCGAGGCGCTGCGCCGGCTCGCGCTGCGCCACTTCCCGCTCGCCCCGGTGCCCGGCACGCCGCCTCCCTACGAGCTGCGCACCGGGCGCGACGACGCAGGTCCCGAAGGTCCGCGCGCCTACGTGCTCATCCGGGACCTGGACCTGGAGCTGCTGCCCCAGGAGCGGGTGGCGCTGCTGCTCGCCTTCGACAACAGCACGCTGCACGTGGGCAACCGCCTCGCCTGTCCGCTCGCGGGCACGGTGCGCATCGAGGTGCCGGTGCAGCTGCGGCCCGTGCCGGCGGGGCGCCTGCTGGGGCTGGACTTCGCCGCCGCCGCGGTGCACGTGGCGCTGGATGCGGCCTCGCTGGAGGTGGTGCAGAAGCGGCTCGGGGTGACGCTCGCCACGCTGCCCGCGCAGGTGGATCAGATCTTCACCACCGAGGTGCAGAAGTACGGCTTCCAGTCCCTGGACGTGCCTCTCAAGATCCTGCCCGGGGTGGACGGCTCGCTGGGCACCGGCACGCTCGCGAGCACCCAGTTCGAGCGCGTGGAGGTGCACTGCCTCGCGGACCCGGACCGCTCGCGCCAGGCGCTCGCGCTGCTGGGCACGCTGTTCGCCGCGAACCACGCGCAGGGCAACCCCGCGGGCAAGACGGAGACCGCGCTGCAGCCGGGGCAGGACGTGGCGCTGCACCTCTCGGACCCGGCCTTTCGCCGCTTCGTCTTCTGCGAGGGGCTGCGCCAAGGGCTGGAGCGCTACCTGAACCGCACGCCGGGCTCGCTGGCGATGGCGCAGATTCCCGGGCCCTGCGGCGGCTCGGGCATCGACGTGGACGGGGTGACCCTCACCCGACTCGAGGCCTCGCTGGGCGAGGGCGTCATCCAGGTGAGCGGCTCGGCAGAGACCTCCGGGGACTGCTACGAGGCGTGGGGCTCCTTCAGCGGGCAGATAGCGCTGTGGCTGCAGGGCAACACGCTGGGGGCCACCACGCTGGGCCTGAGCACCACCGTCACCACGGAGGTGGACAACTTCTGCGTGCTGCTCAACGGCCTGGTCGCGGTGTTCACCAATCCGGCCGCGGCCATCCACGACCTGCTGGGCACCTCGCTCTCCGAGCTCTTCGCGGGCGGCGGCGGCGGGGCGGCGGGCGCCATCAGCGGCGCGGTGGGAAGCGTGGTGGGCAAGCCCTTCGCGCTGCTGAGCCTGGGCGCGCTGCAGGGCGTGAAGTTCGAGGCGCTGCGCATCACCCCGGAGGCGCTCTCGCTCGCGGGCACGTGGCCCCTGTCCTTCCTCGCGCGCCCCGAGCCCTGGGTGGACGTGCCCGTGCAGGTGTCCCGGCTGAACGTGGTGGGGGCGGGCGTGGGCGTGTACGTGGTGACCGAGGGCTGCCTCAAGGGGGACTACGGCTACTCGGAGGAGCTGCAGGACCAGCTGGCGAGCTTCCAGCTCATCCCCTCGCTGTTCGGGGACGTGTTCACCACGGACTGGTGGGTGGACTGCGGCAGCGGCGCGCAGCAGGTGCCCTTCGACATCAGCCAGAGCACCGGTACGCTCACGTTCACCGGCGTGAACACGCACTACCCGCTGCCGCTCACCGGCGGCAGCGCCGTGGTGCAGGACGTGCACCTCACCTACGAGCGGCACGAGGACCGGCTCACGCTGCGCAACGTGGCCGGCGAGGGCTGCTTCACCGTCACCGTGCGCCCCGTGCTGAAGAACTGCGCCGGCAAGAAGCTGAAGACGGAGGCCTGGGCCCCCTTCACCGGAGACGTGGTCACCCTGGATGGCGCGTACTACGCGCGCGTCACCGCCTGCCTCTACGACCGGGTGAAGGACTACGTGCGCCGGGTGCCCGACTTCCCCGTCATCCACCCGGTGCCGGTGAACTACCCGCGCCCCGAGGAGCTGCTGCGGCTCTTCGGCCAGGTGATGCGCATGGACATCCCGGACCGCGACCAGCAGCTGCGCGACCTCATCACCGCGCACGGCACCGCGTTCACGCGCGCGCTGGGCGCACCGCCCGCCCTGCGCGGGAACCTCTACACCCTGCCCGCCCCCGCCTCCCGGAGGACCCGATGAGACAGACCCTGAAGCGCCGCTGGTTCCCGCTGGTGGTGGTGGTGCTGGCGGCCGTGAGCTGCGGCAAGAGCTGCAACCGCGGCTGTACCGGAGGCCCCGCCTGCGGCGAGACCTGCGACCAGTGCAAGGAGCGCTGCGCCACGACGCAGGGCGTGGACCCGGACACCTGCATGCGCACCGAGTGCGCGAGCATCTGCCAGGACCAGCAGAAGAAGTAGCCGGGCGCAGACGGACAAACCTGACATGAGGCTGTCACGGGAGGGGGCTATCTCTGGCCGGGTAGCGCAAATCCCACCCGCCTCACCGAGGAGCCCCGTCATGAGCCAGCCCCGTCCGAAGTCCCCGAACCCGTCCGGCCTCCAGCACCACGCGGGAGGCTGCGTGTGTGGCGCCGTGCGCCTCGAGGCCGAGCTGGACCTGGATGCCGGCGCGACCCGCTGCAACTGCAGCATCTGCCAGAAGCTGGGCGCCACCGGCGTGCTGCTCAAGCCGCAGCAGCTGCGGGTGCTCTCGGGCGAGGAGAGCCTCGGCAGCTACGGCAGGGAGGGCAGCCCCAACCGCCGCTACTTCTGCCGCGCCTGCGGCACCTACCTCTTCGGGCGCGGAGACGTGCCGGAGCTGGGCGGCGCCTTCGCCTCGGTGAACGTGAACTGTCTGGACGCGGTGGACGTGGGCGCGCTGCAGGTAGGCTACTGGGACGGCCGCCACGACAACTGGGCCGCGGGCCTGCGCCCCACGCCCTGGCCCGTGCGGGCCTGAGCCCGGGCGCGGGTGGGGGGATTGTGTGCGCCTCCCGGGGCCCCGTAGAAAGGGCCTATGACCCGCGCTCTTCTGGTTTCGCTCGTGTTGCTGCTCTCGGTTCCTGCGCGCCTCGCGCACGCCGCGGAGCAGCCCTCCTGGAGCGGCACCTTCACCCCGGCAGGCGTCGCGAGCCACCTGGGCGCGGCGCCCGCGCGCTTCATCGTGGTGCCCGCGGGGGAGGGCGGAGCCGAGCTCGCGCGTGCGGAGCAGGCACTGACGGCCGCGCTGCGCACCGGGGGCCGGGCCACGCTGGTGATGAGCGCGCAGGCCCTGGGCGCGGTGGCGCAGCTCTCGGATGCAGAGATCGTCCAGCGCAGCGCCGCCTTCCCGGTGGACCGCGTGGTGGTGCTGCGCCTGTTCCCGGATGCGAGCGGCGCGCTGGCGCAGGCGGTGGTCGCGCTCTACGACACGGCGGGCACGTCGCAGGGCACCTTCGCTTCCACTGCGGGCACGCCGCTGGAGGCGGGCGCCGTGGCTGCGACCGAGAAGGTCGCCGCGCCTTCGGACCTGAACACCGCGAGCCTGGACGCCCGCGCGGAAGCGGGTGCTGCTGCGTCGCCCGTGGCAGACGCTTCACCCCCCGCTGCCCCGTCGGAAGGGGCCGACGGGGCCGCGCCGCCCTCCCGCTCGCCGCAGGCGCCGTCGCTGCTCCCGCCGCTGCGCCCCCGCCTCTCGCTCGCCGAGGCGAAGGAGCAGTACGAGCTGAAGAGCATCGGCTTCGACGAGAGCGTGGTCGTCACGGTCAACACGTGGGGCTACGTGCCTGTCGCAGGCGTCACCCACTGGAGCGCGCCGTACGAGGGCAAGTTCAAGAAGCCCCTTCAGGGCAAGGCCTTCTACGAGCGGCTGGGCCGCAAGGACCTGGTGGCCGCGTACGAGCAGCGGATGACCGCCAAGGTGGTGATGGGCGTGCTCGGCGGCGCGGCGCTCGTGGGGGGCGGGGTCCTCATGTACCAGGGAATCTCCGCGGAGCCGAAGCTCTGCGGGCTCGACGCGCCGCCCTCGTGCAGCAGCTCGCGCGGGATGACGAAGGCCGTCCTGGGGCTCGGCGCGGCGCTCGGTGGCGGCGGCCTGATCATGGGCGCCCGCCTGATGAGCCCCCACCCCGTGAGCGGGAGCCAGGCGCGAGAGCTCGCGGATGACTACAACAAGCGGCTGCGCGGGGAGCTGGGGCTGGAGGACGACGGTGCTCCGAAGAAGCCCGCCGTTCCGCCCGTGCTCCAGGCGCAGCTCGGAGCCACCGTGGGGCCGCAGGGCGCGGGGCTGCAGCTCAGCGGCACCTTCTAGGCGCTACAGCAGCGCCTTCGCGGACACGACGACGCCGTCGACGTCCGCGTAGAGGTGTGCGCCCGGGCGGAAGGTGACGCCCGCGAAGCGCACCTCCACGTCGCGCTGGCCCTCGTTGCGCTTGCCGCTCTTGAGCGGGTGGGTGCCCAGGGCCTTCACGCCCACGGCCGTGCGGGCCACCTCGCCCGCGTCGCGGATGCAGCCGTTGACCAGCACGCCCGCCCAGCCGTTCTTCTGCGCGAGCGCCGCGAGCATGTCACCCACCAGCGCGCAGCGGCGGCTGCCGCCCCCGTCCACCACCAGCACCCGGCCTCCGCCGGGCTCCTCCAGCGCCTCGCGCACGAGGCTGTTGTCCTCGGGCGCGCGCACGGTGGCGATGGCGCCGTGGAAGCTGCGCCGCGCGCCGAAGTCCAGGAAGCCGGGCTCGGCCACCTGGAAGTCGGGCTCGCCCGCGTGCGCGTCGCACAGGTCGGCGGTGGTGAAGGCAGGGATGTCGCGCGTGTCGCTCATGGACGCGACTTTAGCGCGCGGGCGGGCAGCGCAGAGCTCCCGTGGAGGCCAGGTGTCTACGGCATCACGGGGGTGGCTTCCCAGCCTCAGGTGGCGCTGAAGGTGAAGCGCGTGCCCACGTAGGGGCGCACCACCTTCTGCGGCATGCGGCGCAGCGCCTCGGCGATGAACACCTCGCCGGTGCAGTGCATGGGGATGACGTAGGTGGGGTCCAGTGTGGCGAGCTCGGCCACCGTCTGGCGCGCCTCCGCCTCCGTCCTCGGCCGCACCAGGTGGAAGCCGCCCACCACCGCGTGCACGCGCTGCACGCCCGAGACCTCCTGCGCGCGGGCCACCGAGTTGAGCACGCCGCGGTGGCTGCAGGAGGCGATGACCACGAGCCCCAGCCCCTCCACTGCGTAGCAGGTGGCCAGCTCGTGCTCGCCGTCGTCCGGGAGCTGCGCAGCCGAGCGCTTCGCCTCCGAGAGGCGCGCGGCGTCGCAGCCGTGGCCGGGGCGCATCTGCGTGGGAATGGCGGCGCGCTCGGCGCTGCGCAGCGGGATGACGCCGGTGGTGAAGGCGTGCTCGGCCACGAGCGAGGGCGCGGGGGCAATGCGCACCTCGAAGCCCGCGCGTGCAAGCGCGCGCCGGTCCAGCGTGCCCATCAGCGGGGGCGGGTTGCCGATGAGCGCCACGCGCTCGCAGAAGGCCTCCTCGCCGCCCACCAGGAGCGGGAGGTGGGGACGGGGGGCGCGTCCCTGGAACAGCCCGGGGAAGCCGCCGTAGTGGTCCAGGTGGCCGTGGCTGAGCACGGCGGCGTCGAGCAGCGCCGGGTCCACCTCCAGCATCGCGAGGTTGTTGGCGAGCACCTCGGGCGAGTAGCCGAAGTCCACCAGCACCCGCCGCACCTGCGCGCCCTTCTGCGACTCCGCGAGCAGGCTGAGCCCGAACTCCGCCATCATCGCATGCGCGGACATGCGCCCGTGGTCGAGCTTCCCGGTGATGCGCTCCACGCGCAGCCCCGGCAGCCGGGCGTCCTCGAGGAAGGGGCCGAAGGTGGCGTTGTCCACGAGCACCTGCAGGCTGAGCCGGTCCACCCGGGGCACGGCGAGCGCCGGCCGCGCTGCGTACGCCAGCGCCGAGGCCAGCGTGCCCTGCAGCAGCGCACGGCGGGAGAGACCAGCGGACTGAGGAGCGAGAGCCATCGCGCACCACCCTTGGGCCGCGGAAGGCGGCGCAGCGCACGCTACGCAGGGTGCGCAGGCGGGGGCACCTGCACTCCAGGCGCGGTGTCCGCTGCCGCCCCTTCGCGCCGCGCCCGGGCGGTGTACGGCCGACACGGAGCAGCGAGCCGTGCGATGGGGATCCCGGGATGCAAGCGCAGCACGGGCCGGCCGTACGCTACAGGCGGACGGTGAAACACAGCGTCCACTGACCTAAGGTCTCGCCCATGGCCCAGCGCTCCTCCCGTAAGCAGCCCGCGGCAAGAAAGTCCCCTGCGGCGCAGCCCGCCGCGAAGAAGACCGGCGCGGCTCGCGTCACTCCGAAGCCGGCCGCTGCGAAGCCTGCTCCTGCGAAGCGCGCCGCCGCGACGTCGCGCGGTGCTGCAACGACGACCCCCGTGAAGGCGACTGCGGCCGTGAAGCCCACGATGCCCCCCGCGCCCGCCGCGCGCCCCGGCGCCGCCCTGCCCCCCGTGGACGCGGAGCCCCTGCCTGCGCTGCCCGCCGGGGAGCAGGAGGCGCGCACGCTCCCCTTCGAGCTGGACCCGCGCAAGCTCGAGGAGGGCCTCAAGAGCCTGCAGGGCGAGCTGGTGCACTGGGCGAACAAGGGCCGCTACACGCGCGTGCGCTTCAAGTTCCGCGGCAAGCAGCTGCTGCCGGACCTGCCGCTCGCCGCGGTGGTGGCCGCAGAGGGGCTGACCTTCTACTGGGGCGGCATCCTGCGCGCGCTGCTCTTCAACGTGGCGGGCAAGAGCGTGCTCTCGGTGGAGCTGGTGAACGACGCGGACAAGCGCGTGCAGGCCGGCAAGGAGGCGCTGCTCTCCGGCGACGTGGACGTGGCGCTCGCGCGCTTCCGCGAGGCGCTCGCCATGGACCGCGACCATGCCGCGGCGCACCTGCAGCTGGGTGTCTGCTATCGGCTGCAGGGCCAGAAGGACCTGGCCATCGCGGCGCTGGAGAAGGCCCGCCAGAAGGACCCCGAGGGCGCCGTGGGAGCCGAGGCCGAACGCCTGCTCTCGGGGCTGCGCCGGGCCTCCTGAGCGGCCTGCCCGGGACCCCCTTCAGGACCCCCTCGCAGACCCCTGGACGGGCCCCTCCCGGGCCCCCGGGAGACCCCTTCCGGAGCCCTGGTTTTTGCCCCCTCTTTTCGCCCCTTTGGCAGGCCCGTCCGGAGCAGGCGGGCAGGCGCGCCAAAAAGGGGCGCTCTAGAGAGTTGACGCAGGGAAATCCGGGGGTTACGAAACCTCCTCCAACGGGTCGGTGATCGCCCAGCAGGCCGGTCCCGCACCCCATTCCGCCCTACCCAAGAGCTCATGGCCGACGACACCACTGACAAGCCGGCAGCGACCCCCGTGCCCCCGCCTCCGGGCAGCGCCGGGGAACTCATCCCCGTGAACATCGAAGACGAGATGCGCCGCTCGTATCTCGACTACTCGATGTCCGTCATCATCGGCCGCGCGCTGCCGGACGTGCGCGACGGCCTCAAGCCCGTTCACCGCCGCATCCTGTACGCGATGAACGACCTGGGGAACACGCACAACCGCGCCTACAAGAAGAGCGCGCGCGTGGTCGGCGACGTCATCGGCAAGTACCACCCGCACGGCGACACCGCGGTGTACGACGCGATGGTGCGCCTCGCGCAGGAGTGGAGCCTTCGCTACCTGCTGGTGGACGGCCAGGGTAACTTCGGCAGCGTGGACGGCGATAGTCCCGCGGCCATGCGCTACACGGAAGTGCGCATGGACCGGCTCGCCGAGGAGCTGATCGCCGACCTCGACAAGCAGACGGTGGACTTCGGGCCCAACTACGACGACTCGCTCGAAGAGCCGCTCGTCATGCCCAGCAAGTTCCCGAACCTGCTCGTCAACGGGAGCAGCGGCATCGCGGTGGGCATGACCACGAACATCCCGCCCCACAACATGGGCGAGGTGATCGACGGCACGCTGCACCTCATCGACAACCCCAAGTGCACCATCCCGGAGCTGATGCAGTTCATCCCGGGCCCGGACTTCCCCACCGCCGCCTTCGTCACGGGCCGCGAGGGCATCCGCCGCGCCTACGAGACCGGCCGCGGGCAGATCACCCTGCGCGCGCGCACCGAGATCGAGACCTCCAAGAAGGGTGACCGCGAGGCGATCATCATCACGGAGATCCCCTACCAGGTGAACAAGGCGCGCCTCATCGAGAAGATCGCCGACCTGGTGCGCGAGAAGAAGCTCGAGGGCATCAGCGACATCCGCGACGAGAGCGACCGCCAGGGCATGCGCATCGTGGTGGAGCTCAAGCGCGACGCCATCAGCGGCGTGGTGCTCAACAACCTCTTCGCCAACACCCCGCTGGAGACGACCTTCGGCGCGGTGATGCTCGCCATCGACGGCGGCCAGCCGCGCACGCTCACGCTCAAGGAGATCCTCGAGCGCTTCGTGTCGCACCGCCGCGACGTGGTCACCCGCCGCAGCCGCTTCGAGCTGCGCAAGGCGGAGGCCCGCATGCACATCGTCGAGGGCCTGCTCGTCGCGCAGGACCTCATCGACCTGGTGGTGAGCCTCATCCGCGCCAGCCGCGACCCGGACGAGGCGCGCTGGGGCCTGATGAACATCCTCAACCCCGCGCTCTACGAGCACCCGAAGTTCGTGAACCTGCCGCGCATCGACTACGCGCAGGCGCGCGCGCAGATGGAGAAGCTGGTCTCGCGGGCGCGCGACGTGGAGCCCAACTACGCGGGCCTCGCGCACAAGTACGAGGGCGCGGGCTTCAGCGAGATCCAGGCGCAGAACATCCTCGACATGCGCCTGCAGCGCCTCACCGGCCTGCAGCGCGAGGAGCTGTTCAAGGAGCTCATCGACCTCATCCGCGAGATCATCCGGCTCAAGGACATCCTCGCCAACGAGAGCAGCCTGCTCAACGTCATCAAGGCCGAGCTGCGCGAGATCCGCGAGCGCTACGCGGACAAGCGCCGCACCGAGCTGGTGGGCGAGACGGACGAGCTCACCAGCGAGGACCTCATCGCCGAAGAGGACATGGTGGTGACGCTGAGCCACACCGGGTACGTGAAGCGCTCGGCGCTCACCGAGTACCGGGCGCAGAAGCGCGGCGGGCGCGGCAAGACGGGCGCCACCACGAAGGAAGACGACTTCGTCACCGACCTCTTCGTGGCCAGCACCCACGCGTACATCATGCCCATCACCACCAAGGGCAAGCTGTACTGGCTGAAAGTCCACCAGATCCCGGCGGCGGGGCGCGCCGCGCGCGGCAAGGCGATCGTGAACCTGGTGCAGCTGGGCCAGGACGAGAAGCTCGCGCAGGTGCTCGTCACGCGCGAGTTCACGGACAACCAGTTCGTGTTCTTCGTCACCAAGCGCGGCGTGGTGAAGCGCACCGACCTCACGGCGTTCTCCAACGTGCGCACCAGCGGCATCATCGCGCTGGGCATCGAGGAGGGTGACGAGCTGGTGGCGGTGAAGATCACCGACGGCACCAAGGACGTGCTGCTCTCCACCGCGAGCGGCATGAGCATCCGCTTCGCCGAGGAGGAGGTGCGCTCCATGGGCCGACAGGCCTACGGCGTGAAGGGCATCACCCTGGACGAGGGCGACGAGGTGGTGGGCGCGGACGTGGTGGAGAAGGGAACCACCATCCTCACCGTCACCGAGAACGGCTACGGCAAGCGCACGCTCGAGGAGGAGTACCGGGTGCAGGGCCGCGGCGGCAAGGGCATCATCGACATCAAGACCACCGAGCGGAACGGCAAGGTGGTGGGCCTCGTGCAGGTGCGCGACGAGGACGAGGTGATGCTCGTCACCAACGGCGGCATGCTCATCCGCATGAAGGCCAAGGAGATCTCGGTCATCGGCCGCAACACGCAGGGCGTGCGGCTCATCTCGCTCGAGAGCGAGGACGAGAAGGTGACCGGCATCTCCAAGCTGCCCGAGTCCAGCGCGGACGCCGAGGGCGAGGAGGGCAGCGGCGAGGAACTCCTCACGCCGGGCGCCGCGTCCGCCTCGGCCGATGAGGCCTCCCCGCTCGACGCCGTGCAGGCCGAGCCGGGCGACGAGCCCGAGCCCGGCGCCGAGGGCTGAGCGCGTCCTCCCTCTCCCCCTGGGAGAGGGAGCGCCGGCCGTGCAGGCGAGCCCCCCTCGCCTTGCGTGAGGCCCGGGAGCTGGACGACGCTCCCGGGCCTCCATGGCCGCCACCGCCCCCTCCTGTTCGAGCCACCCGGCGCCTGCCGGCTGGCGCTGCCCCCACTGCGAGCTGCCGCTGTGCGCGCGCTGCGTTGCCTCGAAGCAGGCGCAGACGGTGCGCTACGCGGTGTGCGTGCGCTGCGGCGGGGTGGCCGAGCCGCTGCAGCTGCTGCGCGCCGCACACCCCTACGCCGCTCGCCTGCGGCACGCGTGGCGCTACCCGCTCACGCGCGAGGGGCTGGTGGTGATGGCGCTCTCCGGGCTCGTCGTGTGGGTCATCTCGCACGCGGGGAACCTGGGCTCCGTGCTGGCGGTGGGCGTGGTGTGGTCCTACGTCTTCACGCTCATCCTGCGCAGCGCGCAGGGCGACGACAGCCTGGACCCGCCGGACTTCAGCGGCGTGCTGGACCTGGTGGGGCCGGCGGTGCGCGGGGTGCTCTCCAGCGCGGTGCTGTGGCTGCCCGCGCTGCTGTACCTGCTGCTCGCGGCGCCGGCCCCGCAGCGCGGTGCGACGCTCGAGTCGGCGGTTCCGGACGCGCGCGGCCAGGTCGAGCTGCCCTCCAGCGCGGACGTGGATCCGCTCGTGGACCAGCAGGTCGCGCGGGTGCGCGAGGCGAGCGAGCGCGCGCAGGCGCATGAGGACGCGGTCGACTCGACCCTCGAGGACGGCGAGGGCGACGAGGCCGCGCCGCCCACCCCGCGCGCACACGTGCCCGCGCCCCGGCCCACCGCCGCGCTGCAGGAGGCGCTGACGCCGCCCTCCGGGGTGTCCCTCGCCACGCGCGCGGTGCATGACCCCGTCGTCTGGCTCCTGGTGCTGCTGGGGCTGCTCTGGCTTCCGGCCTCGGTGGCGTCCGCCGCGGCCGGCACGCCGATGCTGCAGGTGCTCAACCCGCTGCAGGCCCTGCGCTTCGCGCGCTGCATCCCCCGCGACTACGCGCTCGCCGCGGCGGCCACCGCGCTCGTCCTGCTCGTGGGCGGCGGGGTGCAGCTGGTAGGCGCGGGGCTGGCGATGGTGCCCGTGGTGGGCGCCATCCTCGCCTGCGCGCTCGCCACCTATGCGCCGCTGGTGTTGGGGCGCGTGCTGGGCCTCTTGCTCTACGTGCGCGGCGCGGACCTGGGCCTGATGCGCCCCGAGGATGCGTACGAGGCGGTGACGCCCGTGGGCGAGCCGCAGGGGCAGCTGCCCGAGGCGCTCGCGCAGCCGGAGCACGTGCAGCGCCGCCGCGCGGCGGTGGAGCTGGACGCGGCGCAGGCCTCGCCGCCGCCCGCGGCCCCGCGCGCTCCCGCTCCGCCACGGGTGATGGGGGCGTCGGGCCTCGAGGCCGCGGCGTCCGGCGCGAGCACCGTGCTCGCGCAGGAGGGCGGCGCGGAGGTGGCGGCGCCGGTCTCGGCCGCGGAGGCGCTGCGGGCGGCGGTGAGCATGGGGGCGCTCGCGCGCGCGCTGCAGCTCTACCCCGAGGCCGTGCGCGAGCCGGCGGCCGCGCTGCCGGCGGACTGCCACTACGCGGTGGGGCGCCAGGCGGCGGTGCAGGGACAGTACCCGCTCGCGGTGCAGGCGCTGCGCGCGGCGTGCGCGGCCGAGCCCGCGGGACCGCTCGCGCCGCAGGCGCTGGTGATGATGGCGCGCGTGCTGGGCGAGCGCATGGGCGACGCAGCGGGCGCCCAGCGCGTCTACGCGCACGTGCTGCAGCACTACCCGGCGAGCGAGGCGGCCCGCTTCGCCAAGAGCCGCCTGGGCCCTTGAGCGCCCAGGGCAGGCAGGCAGGCGGCCCTACCGGGCACGCTGCAATGAGCGGGGCTGCCCGGACGTACAGGGGGGCATGAACGTCACCGGTCCGAGGGGCTTCGGCAGCAAGCTGTTCTCGTACGTCCGCGACCCGCACGTCGCGCTGTGGCGCAAGCTGGTCGGTGTGCTCGCGCTGCTCTACCTGCTCTCGCCGGTGGACGCGGTGCCGGACTTCATCCCGGTGCTGGGCTGGCTGGACGACCTCGGGGTGCTGAGCGCCGCGGCGCTCTTCATCGCCCGCGAGGTGAGCCGCTACGTGCCCGGTCCGCGCTCCACGCAGCAGAAGCAGGGCGCGGTGGAGGACGCCGAGTTCGAGGACGTGCCGCGGCCGGTGGGCTCGCGGCGGCGCGTCGTCTAGCCGCGGCGCCTACTTGCGCTTCTCGAAGTGCACGAAGTCCACGAGGAAGGTGGCGGCGAGCGTGAGCAGGCGCAGGGTGGGGTCCTGCAGCGCGGGCTCGTAGCGCACGCCGAAGCTGTCGGCGTCCGTGAGCAGCTCCACGCCCAGGCCCCGCCAGCGCTTCTGCACCGTGGCGAGCAGCTTCCCCGAGCGCTTGAGCTGGAAGGTCCACGGGCGCAGCCAGGGACCGATGAGGCGCGCGAGCTTCTCGCCGTTGGGGCCCAGCACCTCGTAGGCGTGGCCGAAGAGGCGCAGGCGCTGCCACACCTCGCCGAGCACGCGCCCCTCGCGGTCCTCCACGCGCAGGCGCGAGAAGAACAGGTGGAAGGGGCGCACCAGGCGCAGCGCGAGCGCTCCCGCGGGCGTGCGCAGCTCCAGCGTGAAGGGACGGCGCGCCTTGAGCAGCGAGCGCAGCAGCACGTGCCCCACGCCGCTGCCCACCTCGACGGCGTGGAGCAGTGGCTCGTCGAGGCTGCCGCGCACCTCGTAGCGGTTGCGGTGCTCGAGCGGGCTGATGAGCTCGCTCCACTCGCGCACCTGCCGCACGCGCAGCGCGTCGTCACGCACCAGCACGAAGGTCTCGGGAGTCAGGGGCATGGGTCACCTCCACCTGTGCGCGCGCGGGCTGCTCAGGCGCGCTTGCTCGCCGCCTTCTTGCGCGCGCCGCCCTTGCGCGCACCCGCCTTCTTCGCGGCGGTCTTCTTGCGCGCGGCCGTCTTCTTCGCGGCGGTCTTCTTCTTCGCGCTCTTCGGCCAGCCCTTGCGCATCTCGCCGTAGGACTCGGAGGAGACATGGCTCTTCTTCTTGCTGCGGCTGGTGCCCGCCTTCTTGCGGCGGTTGATGTTGGCCACGAGCGAGTTCTTCTTCTGCGCCATGGGAGAGCCTTTCGAGCGGGCAGCGAGGAGCACCCATCGTAAGGGGAGCAGGCGGGCAGGGTGCGCGCCGCGCACGCCGGGTGTTGCCTGGCGGGCGCTGGGCGTTGTGGGGCGCGGCGGGCGTCCTTACGGTGAGAGGGCAGACACACCTCTTGAGGAGCCCTCTCATGCGTCCCGCCCTTGCTGCCCTCGCAGCGCTCGCCGTCCTCGCCACGGCCGCCTGTCGCACCACCCAGCCCGCCGCGAGCAACGACGACACCCGGCAGCCGCCCAATGAAGTGGGCCAGGAGCAGGTGCAGACGGTGCCCGCCGAGCCGCCCGGCCCGGGCAGCCCCATGGGCGATCCGTTCGAGGACGCCGGCACGCGCGACGGCGGCGCGCCGGACGCCGGAATGCCGTAGCGCGCGCGCCGCCGCGCCCGGACGGTGTAGAGGGGAGGGGCACTTGGAGCCCGGCCCCCGGCCGGAAGGAGCGCAAGGTGGCGTCGCAGGCCGAGACGACGGTGTACGTGGCGCGGCGGGTGTGGACCCTGGACCCGCAGCGCCCCCGGGCCGAGGCCCTCGCGGTGCGCGGTGGGAAGGTGCTCGCGACGGGCAGCCTCGCCGAGGTGAGGGCGGCCGCCGGCGCGGGCGCGCGCGAGGTGGAGCTCGCCGGGGCCACGCTGGTGCCCGGGCTCACGGACGCGCATGCGCACGTGCACGGGCTGGGGCGCAGCCTCTCGGTGGTGAACCTGCAGGGGGCCGGAAGCGCGCGCGAGGCGGTGGCGCGGCTCGCCCACGCGGCGCCCTCCTCGCTGCAGGGGGACTGGCTGCTGGGGCGCGGCTGGAACCAGACCCAGTGGCCGGGCGGGCAGTTCCCGGACCGGCGCGAGCTGGACGCGCACTTCGGGCACCTGCCGGTGTTCCTCACCCGCATCGACCACCACGCGGCGTGGGTGAACGGCGAGGCGCTGCGGCGCGCGGGCATCTCGCGCACCACGCCGGACCCCGAGGGCGGCCGCATCCTGCGCGGCGCGGACGGAGAGCCCACGGGCGTGCTCGTGGACAACGCCGTGGACCTGGTGGAGCACGTGATGCCGCCGCCCACGGAGGCGCAGCTGCACGAGCGGCTCACCCGCGCGCTGCGGCGCTGCGCGGAGGTGGGGCTGACCAACGTGCACGACGCGGGGATGGACCTCGCGGCCTTCGATGCGCTGCGCGCGTGGGACGCGGAGGGGCGGCTGCCCTTGCGCGTGTACGCGATGGCGGCGGGCCAGGGCGAGCAGCGGCACGCGTACCTGCAGCGCGGGACGTGGAGCGGGCGGATGCTCGCGATGCGCGCGGTGAAGTTCCTCCTGGACGGCGCGCTGGGCAGCCGCGGCGCCGCGCTGCACGAGGGCTACAGCGATGCGCCCGGCGAGCGCGGGCTGCTGCTGCTCACGCCCGAGGAGCTCGAGGCGCGCGCCCGGGCCTTCATGCGCGCAGGCTTCCAGGTGGCCATCCATGCCATCGGGGACAGGGCGAACACGCTGGTGGTGGACACGCTGCTGCGGCTCGGGGAGGAGACGGGGACGCGCGCGCTGCGCCACCGGGTCGAGCACGCGCAGATCCTCCGGCTCGAGGACATCCGGCGCCTGGGCGCAGGGGGGCTGGTGGCGAGCGTGCAGCCCACGCACGCGACGAGCGACATGCCCTGGGCCGTGCAGCGGCTGGGGCCGGAGCGGCTGAAGGGCGCGTACGCGTGGCGCAGCCTGAAGGAGGCGGGGGCGGTGCTGGCGCTGGGCAGCGACTTCCCCATCGAGAACCCGGACGTGCTGCCGGGGCTCTACGCGGCCATCACCCGGCAGGATGCGCGCGGGCTGCCCGCGGGCGGGTGGTATCCGGAGCAGCGGCTGAGCCCGCTCGAGGCGCTGGAGGGCTTCACGGTGGGCGCGGCGTACGCGGAGCACGCGGAAGGGCGGCGCGGGCGGCTCGTGCCGGGGATGGACGCGGACTTCGTGGCGCTCTCGGAGGACCCGGTGGAGGGGCCGCCGCGCGCGCTGGTGGAGGCGCGGGTGCTCGCCACGGTGGTCGCGGGGGCCGAGGTGTTCCGGGCCTGACGTCCGCGAGGCGCAGGTGATCGTTGATCGACACGCGCGGCGCCTTGTACCCGCGGGTGCACTGGTCGGGATCAGGCGCAGGGCTGACCTTGGGGCGCCGGTGTGGGAGGGGGCCACACCCGCTTGCCCGAGGTGGACCGATGGAGCAGCGCGACCTGTTCGCCGACTGGCCCTTCGAGCTGGACTCCGAGCTGGGGGCGGCGCGGATGCCGCCGCGCCTGCGCGTGGTGCCTGCGCCCGCGCGGCTCGTGGGGATTGCCGAGGTGGGAGGGCAGGTGCGGGTGATGGACCCGCTGCCCGAGGGATGGATGGAGCGCAGCGACCTGGTCACGGCCCTGCAGGTGCTCTGCGAGGAGTACGGAGAGCCGGACCCGCAGGAGCTGCGCGAGGCGGAGCTGGTGCGGCTCGGGGAGCTCGCCCTGGCGCAGGGGCTGGCCTCGCTGAACGCGGGCGGGCCCTTCACGCCCTTCCTCCTGAGCCAGGGGCCGCAGGGGCACGGGCTCGAGCGCTTCCGCTCGAACAGCCTCCACGAGGCGCGCGAGGCCGCGCACGAGCGGGCCCGCGCGATCGCCGAGCCGGTGAGCGCGTACGCCTTCGTCTACGACGGGCTGCTGCCCCAGGCCGGGCGCTGGATGGACGCGCTCTTCGTCGAGGTGGCCGAGCGGGGGGCCGGGGAGGGCCGCCGGCTCGCCCAGCCGATCCGCCTGACGCCCCAGGCCGCGAGTCTCGGCCCCGCGATGTGCGTGGGCCCCTGCGAGCGCTGGGGGTAGCGGCGTCCTCCCCGGGGACCCCTGGCCCGCACTCCCGGTGAACGAAAAAACCGGCTTGAATTCCGGCGCGGCTCCGCGTACACCCCGCCTGCTTTTCGCGGTTGCCGCACCCAACGCCCAGATAGCTCAGCTGGTAGAGCAGGGGACTGAAAATCCCCGTGTCGGCGGTTCGATTCCGTCTCTGGGCACAGTAAAGCCCCGTACTTCTTGGCCTTTTTGGCTCTGGAGTGCGGGGCTTTCTCTTTCTCGTTACCCCTCTTGGGCAAACTACGGGCAAGTCCTCTGCGGGCCTGCCTCTGGGGGCTGCGCGATGGCGAAGGGGCAGGACTACGTCGAGACGTGGGAGGGCGGCTTCATCCGCCGCGATGCGAAGGGCCGCAAGGTCTACGTCATCCGGAAGATGATCGAGGGCACGGTCTACAAGGTCTCCACCCGCGCCCACAGCGCGAGTGCGGCCGTCGAGCAGCTGCGGCGCTTCGAGGCAGACCCTTCACACTACAGCCCTGGTGGTGGGCCCTCGGGCGAACCGCTGCTGCTCGACGAGCACCTCGCGCAGGCGTTCCTCTTCTGGTCGCGCGACGAGAAGAAGAACAGCCGCGAGTGGCTGGAGAAGCAGAAGCGCTACCTCGCGTGGTGGGCCGACCGTCTCGCTGGGCTCGACTTGCGAACGGGGTCAGGGGGGCGCCGCGTGCAGCTCACCGAGCACATCCTTCCGGCACTCGCCAGCGCGCCCAATCGCCAGCACCGCATCGCCGTCCTCAAGGCCTTCTACGGCTGGCTCCGCAAGGAGCGGCACCTCATCACGCCCGCGCAGGACCCCACCCTGGAGACGCTTGTCGTCCCGCAGGCCCGGCCCGCGCAGTGGCGGCGCTCGAAGGACATCCCCGCTGAGCACTACCTCAAGGCCCGCGAGCACCTGGCGTCCCACTGGCGCGACGGGATGGACGTCCAGGCGGGCACTGGTTGGCACGTGTCGGAGGTGATGCGCTTCGCCAAAAGCGGCACCATCGAGCCGCACCGGGGCAAGGCCCAGGAGGCGGGCGGCGTACTGGTGTGTCCGCAGACCAAGAGCGGGGAGACGCTGCGCACGGCGGTGTCGGCAGAGGTACTGGAGGCGGGCAAGCGCCTGCGGCAGCGCGGCACCTTCGGCCGGGAGAAGTACGGAATGGCCGTGCGCGCTGCCTGTGAAGCAGCGGGCGTGCCGCCCTTCACACCGGGCCGGTTCCGGCATGCCGTGGCCACGTGGGCGATCAACAACGGCGCGGACCCGGCGCAGGTCGCAGCGTTCTTGAATCACAAGAGCCCAAGCACGACGCGGAAGTTCTACGCCACGCACGCGACGCCCACGAAGGTGCCTACCCTGCGTTAGAAGAACGCGAAGATGAGTGTCCGGTGGGCATGCTCACTCGTGGACTCCTTCATGAGAGGCAACCTGCAGGGACTTGCGAGAGCCTCCCCGTCAGATACCTTGTGTATGGGGGACCTTTCGGGGGCGCCCTGGAGCAGACTTGGATACTCAAGTACATCGCTCAAGCCGGGATGCTCGGCAGCCCATTCTCAAGTGAAGCCCGCCGCCCACGAGTGGGCGGCAAGAGGATGAGGAGTGCCGTCATGTTGAACGCCATCACGCCCGAGCCGCAGGTCTTCCACTCCCGCGCGGAGTACGCCCGTGCCCTCGGAATCTCGCAGAGCCAGCTCCGCTCGATGTTAAAGCTCGGCTCCAGCGTCCAAGACGGTCTGCGGCACTGGCTCCGCCGCAGCGTTACCGCCGGCAAGTCGCCGCGCCGGGGAGAGCGGGCTTGGACGCTGCGCTCTGGCACGACCGTCGAGGTGCGCTGGGATTTTGGGACACGGGTGCGCCCGCTCGACGAGATGACCGTCGTGCTGAGGGCGCCGCGCGAGGGCACGTCGACCGCTGGGCTTCACTGAGCCTCGGACGCTGGAGCCCTCTTGCTCCTGCTAAGGCGCGAGGGGGCTTCCATCCGTAGCGCTCAACAGCACTCCACTGCGACGTTGTTGCCCACCCAGTCGAGGATGGCTTCATCTGCGGGGGTGCCGTTGCGCCAGACGTGGAAGTCCTCGTTGTCGTCGCGGTCCACGGTCCAGTGGACGCGGCAGTTGGCGCACTGGCGCCCCTTGTTCTTGCCATGGCGGTGGTAGAGCGACGTCGCCGTCAGCACCACGCGGTTGGCGCCTGCGCGCCGGACATGTTTCTCGGACATCGTCTTCTCCTGGTCGTGGAAGCGGATGCTCGAAGGCCGTCCTAACCCCTGACAATCAGCGGCTCGCTCGGGGCACTGCGATAACCTGTTGGAGTTGCTGTGCAGCCGAGGGCGTCCGCGTCCGCTCGCCGCCACCCGGTTACGTACGGACTGCGTACTGGGGCACCACCGGGCACTCGGCCTGGCTACTGGAAGATGGCGGAGCCCCCATCCTCGTGCGGCTCCAGCCGGAGCCGGAGCGTGCCACCTCCGAGCTCCACGAGCTCGCTGATGGTGAAGCCCTGCCCCTCGACCTCCAAGAGCCCGTAGAAGCCACGCTGCATCCCGGAATAGAAGCGCGCGCCGGGCGCCACGCTCACGGTGAGCGTTGCCAACCCTTCCTCCACGAGGCGTGCGGCTTCGAGCTCCGAGCGGGGCACCAGCACCCCCACGTCATTGGCCGAAGCCTGGTTCAAGGGGCCCGTCTTCAGAGTCCCCAAGATCGAATCGTCGCTTCCCATCGTGTTTCCTCCGTTCGTCGTTCGTTGAGGGCGCGCGGACCAATCTAAGGATGAATCCGAGCGATAAACCTTTGCTAGCGGACCAGCGGACCTCGCTGAGAGCTTCTGGCTACCGAGTCAGCGATGCAGCCGGCTCGGTCCGATGCCCACGCTCCCATCAATCGTTTGCCGCACCTACCGCTGCAGCGGGATTAGCGGAACCACGATCAGCAAAACCATGCCGGCTGCGGCTATCCATTCGAACTCAGGAATCCCGGGGGCTAAGCGGCGCAAGACCAGGCCGCAGAGGATGAGAACCGCGCTCACGACGAAGACCCCGCCGGCCATCTTCCACTTGTCGCGCGCCTGGTAGAGGAATTGGAGACTTGAGCCCGTAAGCAGCTGAATGAGACCGATCGGGGTCAGAACTGCACCCAAGCCGAACGCCCCAGCAGCCACTCTGAACTTGTGACCCGGAGCCGCACCTCGATAGGACAAGTAGGTCGCGACGCCGGCGCCAAGAATGGCGAGTAGACCGGTCGCTAACATGCGCGCACCCCTCGTGCGGTTGCGTGCGAGAGCAGCTTTGGCAGGTGCGTGGGCTGGAAGGTAGGCGGCCATGGTCACGACTATAGGGGCGCCGAGAAAGCCTCCCAAACGGCGTGTCGGTCTTTTGGCTGCAGACCAGTTTGTCCCCGTTCCCACCCCACCGAGCGCCTTCCCCGTCGGGGCGGGTGCCGTGCTCAGGCCACCCCTGCCCGCGTCAGCACGCCGCCGTAGGCCTTCACCACGTCCGCTGTCTCTCGCCCCGAGACGGGCTTGCCCATCGCGTCCTCGATGAGGTCCAGCAGGGCGGCTGCCCGGGTGCGGATGAAACCCCCGAAGTCGTCCGCCCGCAGGAGGGCAGGATTCACCAGGTGGCTCTCCAGGATGGCATCGAGCCGGGCGGGCGCGACGTGGTGGTTGCGCTCCAGGCTGGAGAGGTACGTGCTGGGCGCGTGGCCGCCGATGATGCGGTTGGTGCGCGCGGTGAGCGGCCCCTTGTTGACAACGCTGTTCCAGAGGTTGCGGTCCAGCCCCTGCTTCTCGCAGTACGCCCGGGGGAAGATGTGGTGGATGTCCACCGCCTCCTCGAAGAAGTTGGTGAGCTCGATGGCATCGCCACTCTTGAAGTCCCAGCTGCCCTCTTGCATCAGCTTCGCCATCAGCCCCTTGTAGGCGGCGCTCAGGCGCGTCTGCATGCTCAGCAGGCGTGTGGGGAAGAAGGCCGCTTCGCGGACGGTGCGCGGCTCGTCACCGCCATCCACCCAGGCGAGCACCTCCACGATGTCGAAGGCGAAGCGCGTTTCGCTCGCGCCGCTGTACAACTCCCCGAAGACGCCGCACCAGTACCAGCGGGCGAGCTTCGCCTTCACCCCGTCCGTCTCGAAGCGGTCGCCGAGGGCTGCGCAGATGGCCGCGAGGGGAATGAGCTGCGTCTGGTAGGGGAGGTTGCGGGCGCTGAAGACCTTCTCGCGCATCAGCAGCTTGGAGGCGGCCTTAAGGCCCCGCTCTACGGCGTCGGCATGGGCTCGGTAGGCCCCCACGGAGAGTTGCAGGATGTCGCGGCGCTTGCAGCCCACGCCGGCCTTCCGGACGCGACTCTCCTGGTAGCTGGCGAGCAAGGTGACGGCCGCGAGGAAGTCCGAGTTGCTCACCTCGCTCAGCACCTCGTGCGCATGGAGCCGCTCGGCCCGCGCCTCCCAGTCGTCACGCAGCGAGAACTCGTCAGCGGCGAAGGTGGCCGTCACCAGCTCGAAGACGGTGAGCGCCACACCGCCCATGTTCACCTTCTCGAATACCTGGCAGACCGCCTCCTTGGGCGTATCGCGCAGCAACTCGATGGTGGGCACGCGATAGTGCTGGAAGCGGCTGATGACGTTCGCCTCGAAGAGGTCGAAGAGGTCGAGCCGTGCGTCGTCGTCGCGGTCGCGGTGCAGCTTCGTGTACCCACGCCGCCAAGCGGAGTACTTCGCCAGGTCGAAGAGCGCGTCGAGGGGGAAGAGGCCCGCCGCCCACTCCCGCTCGGGCGTGCTGATGTCCAGGTCAACCGTGCGCGCGAAGTTGGAGGTAAGGATTCGCTCGGGCGGCAGCGACACCACTGCGTCGATGCGCTCGCCGAGCGGGTCCAACGCCTTGGCCATGTCCAGGTAGTAGACGCGCTCGATGGCCTTGCCCTTCTCCGTGGTGGTGAGCACCGGCTGGCCGCTGCGCAGCGAGAGGAAGAGGGACGTCATGCGCTGCTGCCCGTCCAGGAGGAGACGCTGCGGGGGCGGCGCCGAAGGCAGCTTCACGCCCTCCACGAGACGTGGTTTGAAGCGCACCCCCTCGCCGCCCGTCTCCAGCAGGAGGACTGCGCCGATGGGGTAGGAGAGCGAGAGGCTGGCGATGAGCGAGCGGATGTGCTCGTCGTCCCACACCCAGCCGCGCTGGAAGTCGGGCAACTGGATGTGGCCCTTCGCAATCTCGTCGAGGAGGTCGCGCAGCGCGGGCTCACCGGAGCGGAAGGTGCTGGAGATGGCGGACATGGTGCTTCCTTGGGGAAGGTGAGGGCGCAAGGGCGCCGCTCGCGGGGTGCCGCACTTACGCGGGGGGACTGACAGGTGGGGTGGCGCGCAGCTCGTCGTAGATGCGCCGGGCGAGCTCGCGGAAGGCCACGTCGCGGAAGGCCTCGTCGTTGAGGTAGCGGGTGACGATGGCGCCGTTCTGCTCCATGCGGTCAATCATCAGCCCCTCCACCTTGGCCTTCATTGAGAGGGCGAAGTTGTCGAAGGGGTTGGCGGCCGCGCGCTGCATCACCTCGGCATCCGCCTTCGCCTCCGCGACGAACTGGTCGAAGAGAATCTGGTCCGCCTCGGTGAAGGCCGTGCCGAAGCGCTCGTTGAGCACGTCGATGATTTCCGAGAGCCGGCGCTCCTCATCCTCCGCCTTCCGGGTACCCACGTCCGACATGCTCTTGAGGCCCACCGGGGGCTCGCCGGCCATGAGGACGATGGCCTCACTGGAGATGCGGTCGAGCCGGTAGAAGGCGAGTGCCACGTCATCGTCCACCTTCAGCGCGCCCCCGCTCTCGGCGGAGGGCAGCTTCAGTTCCAGTGCGCGCGCGAAGGCGTAGAGCTTCTCCAGGTCCGGGTCGGAGAAGGGCATCACCTGGGCGAGGAAGGCGTAGAGGCGCACGTAGCCCGAGAGTGCGTTGCGAAAGCGCTCCTGCTCCTCCTCGGGGCGCTGGCGGAAACGGTCCACGCCGGGCTGCAGGTATCGGTAGAGCTCCGCGTGGGCACCGCTGCCGGCCTTGCCCTTGGGCGCGTAGAAGACGCGGGCGAAGGACTCCACCTCCTCGCGCCAGTACACGCCAAACGCATCGAGCTCATGCTGCAGGGTGTAGAGCTGCTGCGGGTCCGCCGCCTCGGCGAGCGTCGTGGCCTCGTAGTACGGCTGGAAGGCGGCCTGGATGCCCTCCGCGTCATTGACGAAGTCGAGGACGAAAGTGTCCTCCTTTCCCGGGGAAGTGCGGTTGAGGCGGCTGAGCGTCTGTACGGCCTGGACTCCCGAGAGCCGCTTGTCCACGTACATGGTGTGCAGCAGGGGCTGGTCGAAGCCCGTCTGGTACTTGTTGGCGACGAGGAGGAGCTGGAAGGCATCGGAGGCGAACTTCTCTGGCAGCTCCTTCTCGGAGATGCCGCCATTCATCACCGTCTCGCGGTAGCTGTGTCCCGGCACGTCCGGGTCCGCCACCTCGCCCGAGAAGGCCACGAGGACGCCCACGTCCGCATAGCCCTTCTCCTTCAGGTACTTGTCGAAGGCCTGCTTGTAGCGCACTGCGTGCAGGCGGCTGCCCGTCACCACCATCGCCTTGGCGCGGCCGCCGATGCGGTTGCGCACCTTGGTGCGGAAGTGCTCGATGATGACTTCGGCCTTCTGCGCGAGGTTGTAGGGGTGCAGGGCGGCGAAGCGCGCCAGCTCCACGGCGGCCTTCTTCGCGCTGACGGTGGGGTCCTCCTCGCCCTTCTTCGCTAGCCGGTAGAATGCCTTGTAGGTGGTGTAGCTGCGCAGCACGTCGAGGATGAAACCCTCCTCGATGGCCTGGCGCATGGAGTAGAGGTGGAAGGGGGCGGGCTTCCCGTCCACGCCCTTGGTTCCGAATACCTCCAGCGTCTTCGCCTTGGGCGTGGCGGTGAAGGCGAAGAAGGCGAGGTTTTTCTGCCGGCCCCGGCTCGCCATCACCTTCGCAATCTGGTCCTCGTACGTCTCACCCGCCTCCTCCTCCTGCGCCTGCGCCTGCTCCGTCCCGAGCGTCTCGCGCAGGGTGCGCGCCGCTTCGCCCGTCTGGCTGGAGTGCGCCTCGTCCACAATGATGGCGTAGCGCCGCGTGGGAAGCTGGCCCACCTTCTCCGTCACGAAGGGGAACTTCTGCAGCGTGGTGATGATGATGGGTGTGCCGCTGGTGAGCGCGGTGGCCAGTTGGGTCGAGTCTTGGTCGATGCGGGCCACCACCCCGTGCTTGTGCTCGAACTGGTAGATGGTCGCCTGCAGTTGGTCATCAAGGACGGTGCGGTCGGTCACCACGATGACGGAGGTGAAGACCCGGTCTTGGTCCTCCCCGTGCAGGGTGGCGAGCCGGTGGGCCAGCCACGCGATGGAGTTGCTCTTGCCGCTTCCTGCCGAGTGCTGGATGAGGAAGGCCTGCGGATTACCCGCGCCAGCACGCGCCGCCGCCTCCAGCTTTCGCACCACGTCCAGCTGGTGGTAGCGCGGGAAGATGAGGCTCTCGCGCTTCTCCTTCTTGCCGTTCTTCTCCTTCTCTTCCACCTGCAGGTGGAGGAAGCGCGCGAGCAGGTCGAGGAAGGAGTCGCGCTGCAGCACTTCTTCCCAGAGGTAGGCGGTGCGGTGGCCCGAGGGGTGGGGCGGATTGCCCTTGCCGCCACCGTGCCCTCGGTTGAAGGGCAGGAAGACGGTGTCCTTGCCTGCGAGCCGCGTCGTCATCGCCACCAGGTCGGTGTCGACGGCGAAGTGGACGAGCGCGCGCCGCTTGAACTGGAAGAGGGGCAGGCGCGGGTCGCGTGACTTGTACTGCCTGATGGCGTCTTGCACCGTCTGCTGGGTGAGCTCGTTCTTCAGCTCCAGCGTGGCGATGGGCAGACCGTTGAGGAAGAGCACCATGTCCACGGACTGCTCGGACGCTGGGTCCGGGCGCACCTGGCGGGTGACGACGAGACGGTTGGCCCCGTAGCCCGCGAGGGTGTCCGCGTTGAGTCCGTGCGCAGGCTTGAAGGCGGCCACCTCCAGCTTCTTGCCGTAGAGCTTGAAGCCATGGCGCAGGACATCGAGGGTCCCGCGCTCCTCTAGCCCCCTCACCAGCGCGTCGGTGAGGCTCGCTTCTAGGTTAGTGCCAAGCTGTGTGCGCAGCGTCTGCATCACAGTCGGCTGCGTGTCATGGAGGAAGGCGAGGAGCGGGCCAGAATCGAGGGCAATGGTCCGGTCGAAGTCGGCTGCATCGCCCTTGAGCCAGCCATGGGCCAGCAAGTGGACTTCGATCGCATCCTCGAACGCGCGCTCGGTGTGGGTCGCCATCAGGCGGCCTCCGTTTCAACAGACTCGCTAAGTTGGCCTGTTACTGCAGCACCAATGAGCGCTTGTCGGTACTCGCGCAGTCGAGCGACTTGTGTCTCAAGTCGACGTAGAAGCGGTTCAAACGCAACTAGCTTGGCATCAAGCTCAGCCGCGATGAGTTGCTGGGTTTCGACCGGTGGGACGATCACTGCGCTCCCTCGAAGCCGGTCGGCCCGGATTCCTTCTGCGGTCGAGCCGCTTGCACGACTCTTGATCTCGTCACGCCCCGGCGATGACAGGTAGAAGAGGCGCAGGTACTTGCTGGTCATCCGCAGCGAGTTCATCCGGAAGAGAATGACGCGCTGGGCAAACGCATGAGATGCGTCCTCTACGAGGGCCACCTCGCCCAACGGTGCTTCCGTGGTGAAAACCATGTCACCAACAGCAGGACGTCCCCGACTCATGAACTCGTTGTATTCAGACGGTTCCATGTACTCTGGAGCACGTGAATGTTCGATGCGGCCGTCCCGGATCGCACCAGCCGTAATTAGTGGGATGCCGGCGTCCACTTTCGTCGGTGTACGCCCTCGGTAATCGACGAACTCGCGGATGACCCTTCTCAACGGCAACACCTGCCAAGAAGTGGGAATCTTTCCAAAGTGCGCCACGCCTGAGTTCTTCATGTCGACGTGGGGGTCGAGGCCCTTGGTGACCGTATGGCTGATGAGAGCCTGTCGTTTTTCCTCCATCAACTCCAGTAGGCGCTCCTTCTTCTGAAGGAGGGAATCGATAGCTGCCGTTCTTCGATCGAGGAAGGCGGTCAAACTCCGTTGGGTCCTCAATGGAGGAACGATGACGAGGAGGTGGCGTAGGTCCTCAAACTTCGCGGACTGTCGAACACCGCCCCCCAACGAATAGAAGACCTTTCGCGCGTCGTAGGCGTGCAGAAGATAAAAAAGCCATTCTGATATAAGCTTGGCCGGATCTGCGCTCAGCGTTGTGTACGCAGACGTGATGATGCCTGGCTCTCGAACGAGACCGACACGAAGACTGGTGACGTCATTCTGCAGGTCCGTGAGTCGGAGCACGACATCGCCGGGACTTACTCGGTTGTAGCTGTCGAAGTTCTCGGGAAGCAGGCCTGAGTTCGTTGCGACATCTCGCCGTAGGATGCGCCCATAGCTCAGCGACAGGACGTTCTGTTCGAGTCCCCCGTGGTTTGCGCACTCGCGCTTCTTCACACAAGCCATCAAGGGGAGCACGGCCCATTCGCTCGGAACGACGCCCATCCATGGGATGCGGGCGTCTACAGGCTGGACACCTGCAGGGATCACCGAAGCACCTCGGCCAACATCCCTTGGATTTCGCGCTCAAGGCCCAAGATCTCAGCCTCGATCTCGGGAAGCGGACGCACGGTCTGGAACTTGAAGAAGTGCCGGGTGAAGGGGATCTCGTAACCCACCTTCGTTTTTGCTTCGTCTATCCAAGCATCTGGGACGTGGGGCCGAACTTCACGCTGGAAGTACGTGGTGATGTCCTCCTTGAGGGGCACATTCTCGCTATCACGAAGCTCAACATCCGGCTCCGGTTGGGCGTATTGGTCGCGGCACACCTCGCCGGTCTCGTCCCGCTCACCCAGCACGGCTAGAACGACGGCCCATACCTTGGCGGATGGCTTGATGCCGGCTGTCGTGAAGACGCCCTTAAGCGCCAATTGGAACGCATCTCGGTTCTTCCACACCTGGGTGCCATCCAAGGTGCGTAGCGCCTGGAGGATGTCCTCCTGTTGCTGACGTTGCGCTTTAGCCTCATGCGCTGCAGGCGAGCCCTTCTTCACCCGCTGCGGGGCGCCTAATTCCAAGAAGGCCTTCTCCTTGGCCAAACGCTGTAGCCGCTCGGGGCTTGCTTGGAAGGACAGGCGCAGGGGGCGCTCCACGATGATGCGCCGGTAGCCGAAATCCTCCGTGCCCAAGATCTTTGAGTGCGGTCCCTCGGCGAAGTCCCCGTACAGCCGCACCAACTCGGCGATTTGCGCCTCAGACAGCTCCTTCCGCTTTTCGCCTAGGGACTTCTTCAGCTTCACGAAGAACTCGACGGCATTAATGAGCTGCACCTTGCCCTTGCGCTCGGGCGCCTTGCGGTTGGTGAGCAGCCACACGTACGTGCTAATGCCGGTGTTGAAGAAGAGCTGGTCGGGTAGGGCGACGATGGCCTCCAGCCAGTCGTTCTCCAACACCCACCGACGGATCTCGCTCTCCCCGCTGCCCGCCTCGCCGGTGAAGAGGGGTGAGCCGTTGAAGACGATGGCCACGCGGCTGCCGCCCTCACCCGTCCTCGGGTCCACGGGCTTCATCTTGCTGAGCATGTGCTGCAGGAAGAGAAGGCTGCCATCCGAGATGCGCGGCAGGCCGGCACCGAAGCGCCCCGCGTGGCCGAGGCGCTCGTGCTCGTCACGCACGCTCTTCTCCACCTTCTTCCACTCCACACCGAAGGGCGGGTTGGCGAGGAGGTAGTCGAACCGCTCGCCCGCATGCCCATCCTCGCTGAAGGAGTTGCCGCGCTTGATGGCGTCCGCGCGCTGGCCCTTCATCATCATGTCCGCGCGGCAGATGGCATACGTCTCGTCGTTGAGCTCCTGGCCGAACACCTCCAGGCGTGCCTTCGGGTTGAGCTCGCGCAGGTACTCCTCGGTGACGCTGAGCATGCCGCCCGTACCACAGGCGGGGTCGAGCAGCGTCTTCACCACGCCGGGGCGGGTGAGCAGCTCCGCGTCCTCGGCGAGGAGGAGGTTCACCATCAGCTTCACCACCTCGCGCGGGGTGAAGTGCTCTCCGGCCGTCTCGTTCGATTGCTCGGCGAAGCGGCGGATGAGCTCCTCGAAGGCGCTGCCCATGACGTGGTTGGGCACGCGCTCGGGGTGCAAGTCCACCTCGGCGAACTTCACCACCAGCTGGTACAGCAGGTCCGCCTCGTCCAGCTTGTCGAGCTGCGCCTCGAACCCGAAGCGCTCCAGCACCTCGCGTGCGTTCTCGCTGAAGCCCTTGATGTAGGCGCGCACGTCCTTGGCAATTGTGTTGGGTGAGCCCTTGAGCCGCTCGAAGTCGAGCTTCGAGATGTTGTGCAGCCCCACGCCCGTGATGCGGTTGAGCACGGGCGCAAGGTTCTTCACCTCGCCGCCCTTGAGCGTCTCGTATTTGGTCAGCACCTTCTCCTTCGTGGGCGCCAGCACGCAATCCAGGCGGCGCAGCAGCGTGAAGGGGAGGATGACCTTGCCGTAGTCGTGCGGCTTGTAGTCGCCGCGCAGCAGGTCCGCGCAGGACCAGATGAAATTGGCGAGGCTGGAGAAGCTGTCGAACTGCTTGAGGGGCGCAGGGGACGTCATGGCGGGCGAGGTGTCCGGAGCAGGGTGCGGCGGTGCATCCGCCGTGAAGGCACTTCGAGGCGCAGAGGGCAGCGGGCTGCCCTCTGCGAGAGCGTAGCGGCTAAGAGACGTCGGCAGCAGCGAATCGCCGCGCGAGGGCTTCGGCCGCATCGTGTCCGCAGTAGCGACGCGCCTCCTTGAGGAAGCGCCGCAGCGAGAGGGCGCTGACGGAGCGGGGGCCGGCCGCGAGCGAGCGTGCGAGCTCCTCGACTGGCAGAGTCACGGCCATGCTGCGAGGCATCTCTCCGGCGCCCTCGACGGCGCGCTGCAGGCAGCGGAGGAAGGTGTCGTTGACGGCCGCCTCCAGGTCGGCGCCGCAGAAGTGGGTGCCCGCCTGCACGTTCTCGGCGAAGAGCGGTAAGAGCGCAGCGCGCAGGGCATCGGCCTGTGGCACCGACACCGTTACGGAGCCACCCACCTCGGGGGTGAGACGGGCGAGGTAGTAGCCCATGATCTCCACCGCCTCGTCCGCATCCGGAGGCGGCACCGGCACGTAGAGGCCGAAGCGGCCGCTGCGCACCACCGCCTCGTCGAGCGAGCCGATGAAGTTGGTGGTGCCCACGACGAGCCGTCCCATCCGACTTACGCGGTCGAGCTGCACGAGCAGCTCGTTGACGTCCGCCTTCTCATCGCTGTGCATTTCGCGGCTGCGGCGAGAGCGCGCCACCGCGTCGAGCTCGTCGATGACGAGCATGCGCCGCTCGCGCTCGGCCACCCAGTCGAACTGCTCCCGAATCATCACCTGTCCCCAGCCGATGTAGGGCCCGCGCAGGTCCGCAGGGCTGAGCAGCCGCACCTCCTGCTCCAGCTCGCCGGCAATCGCTCGCGCGAGGCGGGACTTGCCGCAACCCGGCGGGCCGAAGAAGAGGATGCCCGAGGCGCGTGAGAGCCCGCGCACGAGGCTGCGGTGGCGCTCGGGCCAGAGGATGCTCCGCGCGATGCGCTCCTTGACGGAGCCGTAGCCGGCGATGCCCTTCAGGCGCAGGGGCTCTTCGGTTGGCCGCTGCGGCGGCCCGAAGGGTAGGTCCTTCCGGCCCGCCTCCTCCGGCGCGTCGATGTCCGTGGCCTCCTCTGCGAGGGCGCGGCCTTGGAGTGCGAGGTAGGCGTGGCCTGCGCCAGGAACGAGGACGCGCCCGCGCTCGCCCAGATGGTGGGCGATGTCAGCGAGGAAGGGACCTGCCCACAGCAGCGCCTCGTTGGGGACAACGAGGTGGAAGGGCACGTCGCCCTTGAGCCGGGAGAAAACCTTCTGGTGGTAGAAGGCCTCCATCGGCCCGCTACCCGAGAGCGACTCGACTTCGTACACGCCCTCGTCCTCCACCTTGAGGTCCGCGCGGCTCACCTTGCGCGCCCGTCCCTCCTCGTCGAACTGCTCCACCTGCACGTCCTCGAAGCGCAGCTCCGCATCCGGAAGGCGCTCGCGCACCCAGGCCGCCAGGTGGGCCTTGAGGGCCAACGAGGTGGCGCTCTCGTTGCTGCCCTTGAGGCGCGCCACGGGCCCGTCCGCGAGCAGCGCCCCGAGGCGCGTCGAGCCCTGGGCCAGCACTTGGGCGCTCGCCTCGCGGGCCCACAGCAGCAGCTTGAGGGGAGAGAGCTCGGCAGCGGGCAGCGTGCCCACCTTTTCTGGTGTCCCACCCACCTGCAGCAGCAGCTGCACGACGGGGGCGCCCGTGGCGCTCGCCGCCGCGCCCTTGAACTCGAACACAGGGCCAGGCCAAGCGGCTTTGAGACGCTGGAAGTCCACCGGCGAGTCGGAGTCCTGCTTCAGCGCTACCAAGTTGAGGTGCCGGGGCCCATCCTGCAGACGTGGCCCCTCGTCACTCAACTTCGAGGGCTTCAGGTAGGCGTGCAGGAGCGCGGCAGGGCCCACCTGCACCTCCGGGTGCAGGAACTCCCCCGTGCCGGTATGGACGAAGCGCTGCGCGGCCCGATAGGCCCATGCCATCAGCCCTTCCCACGTCCCCTGCAGCCAGCCGTGCGCCTGCGCATCGTCGGAGAGGTGCAGCAGCGCGAGGATGGGCTCTCGCGCGGTGAGGGCCCTCAAGAAGGCGACCTCTGCGTCAGCACCCAGCCCCAAGGAGCAGGGCCAGAAGGGCTCCGGCAGAGCACCCTCGGTGAGGTAGTCCGCTGCAGTCTCCGTCTCCTCGCCTTCGCCCTCACCTTCACCTCCGCCGACCGTGGCTTTGAGCTGGAGGGCGAAGTTGTCGTGGCGGCTCCACTCCTCGGAGGAGGGCTGCACTTCGAGTCCGGCCCGCTGCAGCTGCCGCACCACGCGGGCGAGCGAGTCGCGGCGCAGCTGCGCCGTGGCGTACCCGAAGGCGCTCACCAGGTCCGCGAGGGTGGACTGGCCGGTGAGGCTCAAGTCGTTGCGGAACTTTGATTCCCGCTCGCGCGCTTCGGCCATGGCCAGAGCGAGGGGCTTCGCGTGCTCGCGCGCCACTTGCTCGCGCAGGTTGTCCCGGTCGGGGCGGCGGATGCTGAGCGTGTTGCCATGGCGCCGCTCGACAATGCCGATGTCCCGCGTCCTGTCGTTGAGGATGACCGTGTCACCGAGCTGGATTCGCATGGGCTCCTGTTTTTGGCGTGCGCCTGTACGTGCGCCCGCCGGTTTTAGCGCGCTTCGCAGGGAAGGCGGTATGTGGGACGTCCGCCTATCTCGCTTCCGTGGAGGGTCGCGGTCCCTTGGTCACGAGCAGCGGAGGCCTCGGCGTGTGTGAGGCCGCTGGTGCATCGGAGGTGGCTGCGCCCTTCGGGCCTCCCGAGGAGGCCGGACACCGTGTTCGTCGCCCCGCGCCGCCGAGCGCACCCGCCAGCGGGCGTGTTTCGGAAAATCGCTGAGCTTCCTGGGGATAAGGCCATGGCGAGACGTCCCGCTGCGCGTTGAGCCGGCTTCGGCTGGCCATCGCCGTGCCTAAGCGCTGTGCGCGGGTGCTGGTGCGGGCGCATCGCCGCGTTCACCCCAACCCCCAAGGAGAGCAACGCGATGCCCCATGACATTCACACGATGATGTACGCCGGAGAGGTGCCCTGGCACGGCCTGGGCACGCAGCTGCCGGCCAACGCGGACTGCGAGCAGGTGGTGGAGGCCGCCGGCTTCTACCGGGCCGAGGAGCGCGAGCTCTTCATCGACGGCACGCTGCGCCCCGTGCCCGACCGCAAGGCGCTGGTGCGCGGCGACACGGGCGAGTACTTGGCCGCCGTCAGCCGGGGCTACAAGACGGTGCAGTTCGAGGAGGTGGCACGCTGCCTCGTGCAGGCGTCCGGCGACGTGGGGGCCCTCTTCCACACCGCCGGCACCCTGGGACGCGCGGGCGTGCGTGGCTGGCTTCTCGCGGAGCTGCCCCAGCCCCTGCGGGTGCAGGGGGACAAGAGCCCCATCCGCAAGTACCTGCTCGGCTACACGGGGCACGACGGCGCCACGGCCATCACCCTCAAGAATGTCGCCACCCGAGTCGTGTGCGCCAACACGCTTGGTGTGGCGCTCGGAGAGCGGCAGGGCGCGGAGTGGCACATCGCGCACCACGGGCAGCCCCTCGCGCACCTGGCGGAGGCGGCCGAGGCCTTCCGGCGCCTCGCCGAGGGCTACGCACGCTTCGGGCAGCTGGCCAACGCGCTCGCAGTCACCCGCTTCAGCGACGCGCAGCTCGCCACGGCGCTGGACTTCGTGCTGCCCGTGCCCGAGGACGCCCACGAGCACCCGCGCATTCTGGGCGCCCGGGAGAAGGTGCGCGAGCTCTTCGAGGCGGGCACCGGCATCGAGGGGCCCATCCGGGGCACCGCCTGGGCGGCGCTGCAGGCCTTCACCGAGTACGCGGACCACCACCGGCACACCCGGGCTCTCAAGGGGCGCCGGGCGGAGGAGTTGCGGCTGGAGAGCATCTGGTTCGGCCGGGCCGCCGCCCTCAAGCACCAGGCCCTCTTCGCCATCGCCGGGGAGAGCCGCCTCGCGCTGGCCGCGTGAGGCGCGCCATGCCCAGCAACATGAAGGCGAACGCAGCCAGCCCCTCGTGGCTGCGCCGCGCCCTGCGCTCTCGCACGCTGCGCGAGGTGGCCTGCGCCGTCCTCCACGCGCTCGCCCAGGCCCTCTGCACGCGGAGGCCCGCGTGAGCGCGCAGCACGGGACGCCCGCCAACGCCGACGTTGCCCGCTGCCCGGAGTGCGAGGGCAGGGGGTGGCTGCACATGACGAGCCTCCAGCACGGCCGCGAGGTGCAGCGCTGTGACACATGCGGGCACTACCCGGGCGATGCCGAGGCACAGGCTGCCCATGACCTCGCCTGCGGCTGCGACTGGGGACTGGAGGACGAGCCCCCGGGAGCCTCCCCGTGAAGCGCACCGGCGGGTGGGCGGGCCTGCAGCACGAGCTCGCCGAGGTGGAGGGCGCCGTGCGGGCCGCCCAGTTGCTGGTGGAGGCCATCGCCACGCGGCAGCTCGGCACGCAGGCCGCCCGCGCTCAGGCACCCTGGGCCACGGCGGCGCTGCTGTCGCTCGTTCTCCTCCGGCTGCGCCTCCTGGGCCAAGTGCTGCGGGGCGAAACGCCAGCCGGCCTCCTCGGGCCGGGAGGCGAGCACCGCAGCCCCGGTTTCGTGCGCTCTGTACCGCCACGCACAACCCGAGCAGCACGCGGACCAGAAGCCCGCCTTAGGCGGCGGGCCCGCTGACCTCGTGGTGCCCGCGCCCCCAAGGGCACGCGGCCTCACGCCTTGCGGGGCCGTCCGGGAGGTGCCCTGCGGGTGGTGGGCGCCTCGAAGAGGGAGGCCACGGGCACACGCAGCAGGTGGGCGAGCTTCACCAGCGACTCGATGGTGAGGTTCTCCTCTCCCGCTTCCACGCGCTGCGCGTACTGCAGCGACACCCCCGCCTCCTCGGCGAAGGCGGCCTGGGTGAGGCCCTGGGTGCGGCGCAGCTCCGCCACGCGACGGCCCACGCCCTGCTTCACCTTGGCTGCACCCGGGGCTCGCATCGGCCCGGACGGTGGGCCAGCCGCCTACCTGTAAAAATCAACTCATAGGGTGGTATTCAACTCGCGCATGCGCGGCTCGTCCGCGCGTGCGCAGCACACATGGAGACGCTCCACATGTCCGAGCAGCTGAAGCGCTGTCCCTTCTGCAGCGAGTCCATCCGGGCCGCCGCCATCAAGTGCCGCTTCTGCGGCGAGCGGCTGGAGGCGGCCGGTGCCGCACCCCTGCCGCCGCCCCCGGCGCAGCCGGTGGTGTCCTCCGCGCCCGTGCCGCTGCAGCCTCCGTCGGCCCCGGGCGCCTGGGAGGCCATCGGCGGGCTGGGCCTGCTGCTGCGCGTGGGCACAGCCCTCGGCCTGCTGCTGCTGGTGCCCGCCATCGTCAGCGCCTCCCCCTCCGAGGCCTACACCGGTGAGGACCGCGAGCGAGCGGAGGCCTTCGGGGCGCTGCACGCTAAGCTCCAGGCCGCAGGCGAGGGCCAGGTGCTCCTCCTGGAGGGAGAGGGCCCTGCTTCCGAGCCGCGACGCTGGCGGGCCGCAACCACCAGCCGCGAGGAGGCCGAGGCGCTGGTGGCTGAGCGCGCGGACGCGATGCGGCGCGGGAACCTGCTGGACCAGGTCGCGGCCGAGCTGAAGGGCCGCAGGTGGATGCTGGACGCGGCGGACGTGGAGCGCGAGCTGCGCGCCGCCGAGGGCCGCGAGTCCGCGCGCGACTTCATGGCGTACTTCGCCACGGCGTTCGCCCTCGGCGCGCTCGCCCTGGCCCTGTGGGTGGCGCTCGCCCGGCCACCGCTCGCCCGCATGGAGCGCGCGGGGCAGGACGTCGCCGGGTACCGGGGCGCCAACGCGCGGGCCACGGCCCTGCTCGCGCTCGCGGCCCTCTTCGCCCTGGCGTGGCTGCCTGTGTCCATGGCCGTCACCAAGGACTTCAACGTGCCCGACGTCACCCTCCTGGTGGCCATCGGCACGGGCCTCGCCTTCCTCACCGCCGCCGCCCGCCACCTGAGCAGCGGCATGGTGCCCGAGGAGCCGACGCAGGTGAGCGCGGAGGATTCTTCGCACCCATGACGGCAGTGCGCCGGTAAGTACTTTCCCTCGCCCTCCACAGCACCCGGCGCCCGTAAGCCTCCGGTTGCAGGGCCCGCAGCTCCACCCAGCCAGGCGCAGGCCGCATCGCTGCGCTGAGCCCGCGAGCTTTGCCAAGGGGTCCGCACCGCCTGTGGGCTCGTCGCCTCACACCGCCGCGCCGGTGCATCTTCCCGGGCGGCAACCTCGCCCTCCGCCAGCGGCGAGCGCTGCAGCGCGGCCCAGCGCGAGCGGCACGAGGCGCGGGCGCCCCGGCTGACACCCGCGCTGCCCTGGCTGGCATCACCGTGGGCCCCGTGCAGCCCCAGCGCTGCCACCTCATGGGCCAAGGCCCCTTCTGCAGCGCGGCTGCAGACCCCCCTCATGCGCGAGAGCGGCACGCGCCGCACAGTCCCCCGGGTGCCGTCGTCCCCAAGCCTCGACGGCAGGCTCGCCGAGAAGTCCCCGAAAATTCTGGAGGGGTGGGGTAGCCGGGGGGGGGGCGCATCCAGGAGCGGGCCCCCGAAAATTACCCACGGCACGCACCACCCACTCCTCCCCTGCAGCGGCGGCTTCGCGGAGACGGTAGCCCTAGCCACAGGCGAGGTGACGCTCCGGGGACTCGTCATCACGCGAGCCCGCAGCGGCCACCCTTGCCCATCGCGGGCTGCGCGTCCAACCCTCAGGCGCCGCGCTGCGCGGCTTCACCGGCTCGCCGTGGCGCCCTCGAAGGTGGTGCTGTCGAGGCGTGGTGTACAGACACGTCGTGCGCGGGGCCCCGGCCGACGAGCCGCAGCTCCACCAGCACGGGCCCGCTGAACGAACCCGAGCCACCGCCGGGCGCGCTGAGGGCAAGCTCGCGCACCGTCTTCAGCATCCCGAGCTGCGCCTCCAGTTGCTTGTGCAGCTGGGCCCGGTGGCGCGCGAGCCGGGCGAGCTCCTTGTCGTCCCCGAGCAGCGTCTCATCCGCCACCCGCACGCGCTCGGCCTCCAGCGCAGTCTCCAGCACGCCCAGGCGCTCTGCGAGTCCCGCCTGCGTGAGGTGAGCGCGCTCGTAGAGGGCCTGCCACGCGGCGAGCGGCGCGAGTTCATCGCCAGTGGCCTCCTCGAAGGCCGCGATGGCCTGGCCGAGCACATGCTCGACGGCCACGGGCAGTTCCACGGCCTCGGTGCGCTGCAGCACGACCCGCAGGAGGGGCAGCAGGGCCCGCGCCCGCTCCCCGGGCTGGTCCTCCCGGACGCCGCCCACGACGAAGATGAGCTCTCTCACCAGCCGGTGCGCCTCGCGCGCGCGCACCAGCTCGGCGCCCACCGCGCTCTCCCCCAGGCGCCGCTCCATCGCGGCCGCGAGCTGCTGCTGCTCCAGGCGCTCCAGGCGGGCGAGGCGGAACTGCACGTCGGCGATGGTGGAGACGAGCTGCACCTCCCCCGGCGAGCCGGGCTGCAGGGTGGCCACCCACGCGCCGAGGTTCGCCTCGTAGTCCTGCACAGTCTCCGAGGGCAGGAGCGCGCCCCGCGCGGTGAGGCCGTGCTGGACGGCGTTCATCGAGGAGCTCGCCTTGCCCTCGGGCGTGTTGGGGCCGTGCGAGTGCGTGCCGTTGAGGGCGGAGGTGGTGCGTTGCGAAGTGGAGCGGGCGGTGGTGGCCATGCGCGAATTGTGAGGCCGGTGTTGGAGCTGTGGGAAGAGAGGACTTCTTGCGTCTTCTCTTCAGCTCTCAGGCTCCTTCTTCCTCGCATGGCGCTCGAGCTTGGGAAGACGTCTGT
This sequence comes from Aggregicoccus sp. 17bor-14, assembly GCF_009659535.1. Lineage (NCBI taxonomy): Bacteria > Pseudomonadati > Myxococcota > Myxococcia > Myxococcales > Myxococcaceae > Aggregicoccus > Aggregicoccus sp. 17bor-14. The sequence continues at coordinate 308,868 of NZ_VJZZ01000005.1, read as the reverse complement.
ACTTGCGCCAGTGCCCCAGCGCCACGTCCACGCTCGGGCGCGTCTTCATCTTCCGGATCAACTCCACGGACACACCCAGGTCGGCCGCAACGGCGGCAAGCACATCCTCTGCGAGCTGGTGCTTGGCGAGGGCGTAGACGAGCACCTTCTCCTGCTGGGTGCAGCCGCGTCGCTCCGCGTGGCGTCCGAGGCCGAGCTTGAAGTCATGTCCCGTGCGCCGCGTGGTCACTCTCGGGATGGGCATGCCACTGTCGAGGTGGGCTGTCTCGCTCCGGAGGCGCTCGAATTGGAGGAGGAGGTACTCCTCGTCACGCTGCTCCTGCGTGCGCTGGAGCTCGCGCTCGCTCTTGATGCGTGATGTGGCAGAGGGAGGCTTGAGCTTGCCCCGGCGGAAGAGCCGCTGCGTCTCTGTGAGGGTGAGCGAGCGCACAGGGCTGGGGGCATGCGGCCGGTAGAGACCCCAGTGGTCTTCGCGCACGCGGGGCGAGAACTTCTGCTGCTCGGCGTGGTGGCGCGCAGCGTGGGCCTCGCGCGTGAGGAGCTCCAGGTTCTTGAAGGTGGCGTTCAGCTTGTTGTGGTCGCGGTGGTGGACCACATAGCCGTCAGGAATCTCGCCACGATGCGAGCGCCACACGTAGAGATGGAGGGGCTCGATTGGCTTCTTGGTGCTCACGTCGAAGACCCATGGGTATTGCTCGTCGTGCGATGGGTCGAGGAGGAAGGCGCGGCCCTCGCTCACGAGGAGGATGGCCATCCTGGGGTCGATGCGGATGCCCTGGAATCTCCAGGACCGAGTGCGAACGTGCATGGTGGAAGAGCGGTGCTCGGGGCTCGCGTGGCGGGTGGGGAACGGATGGAAGGCCGTCCCCTGGATACACGCGCAGCGAGCCCCGACTACTTCTCGGGGTTCCCATCCGGGCACAACTACACCCAGATGGGGCTCTCCTCGGGGTCCGTGACGGGCGACGGTGAGCCCGCTGGTCCAATCTTCCGTATCGGATGGTGACTGACTTCCGCACCCTTGGCGGGATTCTTAGACCCGCCCCACGTCCCACACCCGCAGTCACCGCGAACGACCAGGTTCGGTTTTCGGCCGAGAAGCGCTGCACGCCCCCCACAGAGGGGGAACCAGGGGCATGCCCTCCGTAGCGTGGAGGCGACGTTGTGTGTGCTGCCCTCGTCCTCAACCTTCACGGGCACGAGCCGCCCGGCCTTTTTCACGCGGAGGATTCACCGCCAGAGAAGCCCCACGCTGTCCGACCGCTCACGCACCCATTGGCCAACAAGAGGCCGCCCCGGTGCAGAACTCGGCCCCGCCCCCCACTTGTCCTGTACCTGTCGGCTCCTGGCCGCTTCGGTGCTCGGCGTGCGTGGGGGGGCGGTGACAGCGAGAGCCACACCGTTACTCTAGCGGCGCAGGGCACCCGTGCGGAGCACGATCGTGCATTCCATTCGATAGCAAACGTATACGGAGCGACTTCGGCGGGCAGGTGACGATGAGCACTGAAGATGAGGCAGATGGCCCGCGCATGGCGAACCCGGCACCCAGGGCGGCAGCCTCCGCTCCTGCGCCGCGTCCTCGTGGCCGTGCTCGCGGCAACGCCTGTGCCCCGCCGCCCCCTCCGCCTCCGGCGGCGCTCAAGGGCTTTGGCCCGCAGTCGTACGCCATCGAGTTGCCCGAGCCGGGGGCCTGGTGGTGTGCGGCCTGCACGGAGTGGGTAGGGCTGCCCGACATGTACCCGCCCCATCCGGACGCCGTGTGCGCCCGCTGTGACGCGCTTCTCGACCCCACCGAGCGCGCAGTCGTCGTGCAGCGCGAGCTACTTGCGCTCAAGGAGAAGGAGCAAGCGCCAGCACCTTCCTTGGAGCCCAGGGTGAAGCGAGGGCGCGGCGCCGAGTTGCTGAGCTTTCGCGGAGCCGCAGCGCTCCTTGGAATCGACCGCAATGGACGGCTCAAGGAGCTGATTGCCACCGGTCAGCTCCGCACCGTCGCCATGGGGAAAGACCAGCGCATACCCCGCGCTGACATAGATCGCCTTCTGCAAGCGGGAACCGTGGTGCCTGCGAAGACGCGGCCCGACACCACTCCTTCTGCAGCCAGGACACGGTCATACGGAAGATCGCCAGGAGCGAAGATCCGTGCGCTGAAGCTGACGTGATGGATGGTCCTTGCGAGTGTCGCGCTACGCTCGGTGGTCGCAGGTCATGTGCCAGTTGGCTGGCCTGGGCCTAATGAGCTTCAGCCTGCTGAGTTTAGGCCCTCGGCAGCCTCGCGGAGGGCCGGTGGAACAATCGCTACTTCCGGCTCATTGGCGGAGGTCTTCGAGCGCCTTAAGGGCCCCCTGGATGCGCTCCTTCGTCACCTTCTTCGCGCGCCCGCTCAGGGATGACTCCAGCATGTGGCGAGCGCCATCTTCCTGCCCCTGCGCACCGAGCATCAGCCCACGGATAAAGTTCGGACGAGCAAGGTCGCTCACGAGCTTCTCTGCACGGACGAGCCACGCCTCTGCCTGATCGTAGTCACCGGCAACGGCGTAGCAGATGGCCGACCGGCAGAACGAATGCGCGGTTGACTCCGCGTCGCCCGCGAGCCGCTGCCACATGCCACGGGCCTCGCGGATGACCGCGAGCGTGTTCTCGTCCTTGAAGATTGCGATGATCGCCGCCTTTGTCAGCGCCTTCGCAACCTTGGCTCCTGGCTTTCCGATCTTGGCCGCGAGGAAGGTGTCAATCGCAACGCTGGCGGGAACCTGCAGGAGTTCGCCGAGCTTGGGCCCTAGTTTTGCGCGCTCCAGGTCGGCCTGAAGCCCTTCAGCGAGCACGACCTCTCGCAAGATGAGAGACTGGAAGACGTCCTGAAGCGCTTCGTCGCGCGCGGGCATGGAGGGGCTCGTGGCTGGTGGGGGAGCGCAAGCGTAGGCGGGGGGAGTGGCGCAATGCGCGCCGACTTTGCCTAAGCAGGCCTGCCTTCATTCGATCGGCCGAAGGTCGTTAGCCGGTCAGGTCAGTTTGGCTGGAATCCTGCTGCCGACCCCAGCTGATCGGCAGGAAGGCCAGCTTCGAGGGCCGCTTCTCGTCGGGGAAGCCGTTGCGGGTGCAGATCGCCCGGGCGAACTTTCGGAGGCCTTGGATGTACGCCTCGGAGGCCGTCTGGTACTTCGCAAGAAGGAACTGGGCGCTCTTCTTCGGGAACGTCAGTTCATCGTTCTCAATGAAGGAGTCGTGGATGCCGTCCCGTTTCGACTTGAGGTCCGAGAGATCGGTGTTGCTGCCCCACATCGTGGAGAGCAGGTAGAGGCGCTGGGCGGAGTCATCACGCCCAATGTTGAGCGCCTCCACGACTTCCGCCTTCCGGCTCCTGTCCGGAAAAGGAACGGTGCAGAGGCGGCGGAAGAGATCGCGGTCCTTGGCCGCATTCGCTACCTCTTCCTCGACGTGACGGAGAAGCGACTCGGCCCAGGGGGAGCTTGCGGAGATGGCGTTGTTCTGACTCGCCACACGCAAGCTGCGGATCGAGATCACCAAGGCCACCGCCGACAGGACGCACGTGAACCAATCGCTGGGTTTCATGTCGAGCCACTGCGCCAGCGCTTGAAGGTGCTCTCGCATGGGTTATCGGGATTGCTTCGAGGAAGAGTGAGAGGCGTCCTTCATCCAGCTTTCAATGAGCGGAACAAGATAGAGGCGCTTGATCGTGTCGAACCGCACCTTCTCCTGCACCGAGGACAGCCCGTGCTTGCGCACGAGCCCACCGAAGGCCTCCTCCAGAAAGGACGCAGAGTAGCCAACGATGGAGTCCAGGTTCACCACGACCTGATCGTGATTGAGGAACGCCGGTTCGAGCACCTTCTCGCGGAACTGCTCACCGGAGTTGTTGCCATCTCGCTTGTAGCGAGGGCCCAGGTGCTTCGAGTAGTCCTTACCCAAGTCGATGTATTCGATGCTCATGGTGCTACCATCCAAGGCCGGTTAGCTGGCCGAAGCTGCAGGGCCATTCCGAATTTCCAAGCAGACGATTGTGCCGTCCACAGCGGGAATCTCACGCTGCTGGCAACCGGACTCGTGGCTCCACGTCACCATGCCAGTGGAGGAAAGGACGTGCAGCCGCCGGTTGGAGGCTTCCTTAGCGAAGTGGCTCAGCATTCTCAACCCTTTGCCCCGCTTGGCCTCGCCGGTTTCCGTGCGGAGCCCCAGCGTGGCCTCCTTGATGACCTGCGATGCCGGCGTGGCCAGCCAGTCGACGAGCTTGTCGACGGCAGAGAGCTTCTTGCGCACCGTGGACTCCATCCCGACGCCCATGTCGAGGATGGCTACCGACGATGTGGCGGACGCCTCATTGTAGAAGCCGACGACGTACCAACCCCGAGGACGACCACCTCCTACGGGCGGGTCCTCGTCCTTGCTGGCCTTGAGCTCCCCATACGCATGCGCGCGGACGTTCTCCAGGCACTCCATCGAGGCGAGGTAGATGTGGTCCTGTTCCATCTGGCCCAAGCCCTGATGCAGGTCGATGAGGAAGTTCTGAATTCTCGCCGAGATTTCGGTCCTCAACCTGAGGTCGTGCTGGACCACTCCCTTGTGAAGCCTGAGCGTCTTGCTGCCGGGGGTGAACTCGGGATGCTCGTCGGCGAGGAAGCCTTCGAAGTTGGCATCATGCAGGGACTTACGGGCGTGCTGATGCACTGGGTACGTCCCCGTGAGGCGGACGTTCGCCATGCTTCTCAGGCAGTCGACCCGCGAGCAGAGGTAAAGGAGGCTGGGCGCATCGATGCTCACGACGTCGTTCATCACGACGTGGACCCGCAGACCGCGCCGACTCCTCGGGTAGAGGTCATCGAGCTGTGAGAGCTGCGCGAGCGTTTCCTTCGGCGCATCAACCAGGTTGAGGTGCCCCTGCAGGGCGATGACCGCACCGGGCGTCTTGTGCGGGAGCTTGAGGCCACGCTGGATATAGCCATTCTGGCTCCGGACCTCCTCGCCGTAGCGCCGCCCGAGATGGCGCCGCTTACGCAGCAGACGCAGCGACACCTCCGCTCTGCGAAGCAAGAACTCTCGCTGCTCGGTGCTGAGGCGCCGCATTGAGCTAGTCCCCCCCCCGGTCTCCAGAAGTTGGAACCCTAACATAACACGAAATCCAGGTGGTCCCAGCACAGGACCAATCACAGGGTGAGTGCTCTGCTTCAGCCGGGGTTGGCCTCCAGCGCCTTCAACCTCGCCTGAGCCGCCGTTGCTGCCTCCGGGCATTCGCTGATGAGCAAGGCGAACGTCTCTGCGCCGACGTGCTCCTCCGCCTTGTGGTTGGCAGTCTGGCTCAGTAGGGCCTGGATGCTGTCCGTCCGCCCCGAAGCGAGCAGGAGCTGGGCTACCTCCTTCCAGCACGACCCTTCCTCCAGCACCTGCTTCGCATGCGCATCGAGCACCCGGGTGAAGCCATCGAGAAAGCTCGCACGAGACCCAAGGCCGTCGTTCAGGACCATGGTGCGGGCCGGTTCCGTGGTGTTGCGCGCCGCCTTGGCGATCTGCAGGACGTACTCCGCCTGCGCGCGGTCATCGAATTGCTGCGCTTGCTCGGGCGGAAGCTCTTGGATGGCGTTGATGGCCGCTCGGCCCGTGTAGAAGTTGGAGCTGCCAACACGGTGCAACGTGCCGGCGATGGCGCGCTGGCGCAGCTCGGGCCAGTCGAGGGTGAGGGCGTGCCCGAGCGGCAAGGCGCTGGCCAAGGACGGAGAGCTATTGATTAGGAAGTCGCGCTCGTCCTGCTGGAGCACGTCGGCCTGCACCAGTGCGAAGAGCAGAGGCCATCCATCCATGGTGTCGGCCACGCTCCGCGCATAGTCGAGCACGCGCCGGCGCGTCAGGATGGTCAGTGCGCTGAAGAGCTCAGGCGCCTCAAGGAGGATCTCCCGCAGGTCCACGCTCGTTTCCGGCTTCTCTGCCAGCCGCTCTAGCCGGGTGAGTAGGAGCGGCTTCAAAGAGGAAGCTGACCGCCAGAGCCCGCTGATGAAGCGCCGGACGTTGGTCCTCTCGACGTGCCCTGCACCATACGAGGGCGTTGAGACCAGCGCTTCTTGGCGGGCGAAGAGCTTGGCCACGAGCGCCGCGTGAGCAGTCGAGTGGATGCGCTTCATCTCGTGCGCGACCACCTCCGCAACCTTCTGAAGCTCCGTCTCGGGGAAGAACCCTTTGGTTTGAAGGCGTCCCAGCAGGCCTTCGAGTTCACTGACGCCGAGGAGCACCGGTTTGGCGAGGAGCACGTCGATCAAGGTGGTGATAACGGCACGCGCGTCCTCGGCAGTGCCCGGATAGCCGGATGGATGCGCGGCGAGATTCCGGAAGTCGAAGAGCGCGTTGATGCGCTTTCTCTCTTCGGGAGTGACGCTACCCGCCGATGCGGCCACGTCGAGAAGCTGCCGTTCGTAGGCATCCTGCGCCTCGAACTTCTCCCGCACCTTGTTGAAGGCTTCCCGGAGAGCCTTGGATCCCCCTCCACTGGCAAGCAGCTCCTCGAAGCTGCGCCGGAGGTAATCGAACGCGCACGCGAAGGAGAGCACGATTGCCGCCCGATAGGCACCCGCGTGATAGCAGCGCAAAGCCTCGTGCATGTACTGCCGGGCGGGCGGATCGTCGATACGAAGGGCTTGCTCTTCGAGGTCACGGATCACGTCGGGGCTCCGAGAGCGCATGGCTCATGGTGGGACTCCCGATCGACCGTACATTACTCGGCTGACTCCAGCGGCCCACTCACCCATCTCCCTCCGATCTACCTGCACGTTGGCGCCGGATGGCTGCCTGGGCCGCGATCACCTTGATGCGGTCGGAGAATGCCTTGCTCCCGATACGAACAGATGCGGGCGGGGTGCTGACGAGGGGCGCGAGCACGGCATCCAAATCCGTCGGAGCAACGCCGTTGAGCGCTCCATCCTTGGCAACGCGGTACAGGATGCCCGCCAGGAGATCCGCAGCCTGAAGGGCGTCTTCCTGATGGGAGAGGCCCGGAATCGCGCGTCCGATGTGCCTCACGTGTCCGCCTTCCTGCGCTGCCCAGAGGGCAAGCTCGAAGGCGCGCCCCTCCTCTGCCTCGTCGTACACGATGTTGGCTGGGTGGGGATGGACGTGGCGAAGCACCCTATCGAGGGTGGTCAGGCTTGCGAAGAAGGCATCCAGCGCCAAGCGGGCCCCAGCCCGCACCCGGTGCTCCGGGAAGCGTGGGTGCTCCACGTGCCAAAGCTCCATCTCCTGCTGTTCCTCGGCGACGATGGCAGGCAACGCGTCCAGCCCACCCTGGAGGAGCCTCACGAGGTGGCCCTGTCCTTGCGCGGCGAGCTCATCTTTCATCACGCCGATGCACGCCGCGAATGCGTCGGCACTTGGATTGGCATACGCCCGCGAGAACTCCTTCAGGGCGGCATCGGAGAGACGGCTCAGTTGCTCGGCGAGCTCGGTTCGAGCTGCGGGGGTGCGTTGTTCTGCGGAGATGAAGGGGTTCGTGTCGTGGTGCAGAAGGGTTTCGGCAACCTTCACAGCCGCGAAGAATCGCTTCTCCACGATGACGCTGACGGGGAGGAACTCGCTGCACAAGGAGGACACCGTCTTGGCCGTCGCGCGAGCCCAGCGGTGCGCCCTCAGGAGCTTCGTCGATTTGAGCTCGCCTGCGCCCCCTTCGTGGCACTCAAGCGGAGCACCCGCCTCGCGCAGTGCATCCAGCAGCTGGCGCAGGCGGGGCTCTTGCCCCTCGGGTACGAGGAAGCCTGCAAGGACATGCACCGGCTGCTGGGCGTCGAGGTAGTTGTCACCCGTGTTGCCCGACTCATCGAGGTAGAGCACTGGAAGATTGGGGCGCACGGTTCTACCGGAGTTGATCGGCATGACGGTGTCTCTCTGACATCTCGACGCCCTGCGCGCCGGAAGCCCGCGCTTGGGCGCCCAGGGGAGTCTGCCAGCGCACCTCGATGCGTGTCCCACCGCGTAGGCAGAGCCATGGGCAAAATACGGGCAACTGCTCCGGCCATGGACGGCCACGAGCGGCCACACTTCCCTCGGGAGTGGCGGTCCAGCCCAGCTAAATTAGGCCTGAAAATCCCCGTGTCGGCGGTTCGATTCCGTCTCTGGGCACAATGAAGACTTGAAGGCCGCGGGTCGAAAGACCCGCGGCCTTTTTCTTTGCCCCGCCCTCGCTGTCAGCGGCGAAGGGCGAAGGCCGCCTGTACCTCGGGGCGCCCGAGGACCAGCACCGCCCAGAGAGCGAATAGAAACCCCACGCCGAAGCCGGCGCCGAAGCACGGGATGGCTGCGCACGTCGCGCCGGCCACCACCACGGCACGGAAATGCAGGCGGAGGAGCGCCACTGCACCTGCCAGGGTCACGAGGCCCATCGCGAGGTGGAGCAGTGAGCCGTCCAGCTGCCCCGCGCGCGGCGGGACGCCCGTACTGAGGAACAGAAGCACGCGGTGAAGGTACTGGCTGCCCACGAGCAGGCTGAGCGCCGCTGAGCCCACCAAGCCCAGCGCGGGCCATCGGACGAGCTTCGCGGCGGCCTCGAGCGTTTCGGGAGGCACGCGCTCGGTGGCTCCCTGAATGTCTGTTCGCGTGGGGCTGGTCACGCCCAACACCAGGACCAGCAGCCCGCAGCTTCCGACCAAGAGCCGGGCGAAGAGCCCCATGTGCTGCCACAGGTCATTGAACGTGAACTCGGGAGAGGCGGCCATGAGGTGGAGAGCAGAGTAGCGCAAGCCAGGCGTGGCTCGATCTCACCTCCTGCGCGGCTGGATTCGAGCGAGCGTGGCTCGCTGGCCTAGAGTACGGCGCACGATGCTCGCTCCCGCGATGCCCGAGCAGATTCAGCCGTCCGCGCCGAACCGGCGCTTCGAG